>JAIDDH010000130.1 GCA_029055435.1 Acetatifactor sp. | reverse complement strand
CTTAAAAGGGTTGAATGAAAGAACTTTAACAAGTACAGACCTGACAATGGAAGGTACAGACGTTTATCTGGATATCTTCGTAAAAGCAGCAGATGCCGATGCGGTGAAAGCAGCCGATATGACGCTGGCGCTGGATTATGACGGTGCAGGTCAGGCATACAGAGAAAGTACCTATACATTTGATTTGAGCAGCGTGAAACTGACAAATACAGACGGTGTTAAAGTTCTTGTAGCCTATTTTTCGGCAACAAATACAACAAAGGGTGTGGCAAAAAGACTGGCTAATGGAATAGACGCGGATATTTATGAAATTGTGCCGACAGTTCCTTATACAAGCGCAGACCTTAATTATAATAATCCAGACAGTCGCGCCAATAAGGAGATGAATGATCCGAATGCCCGTCCGGCAATTTCCGGTTCTGTGGAGAATATGGAACAGTACGACATCGTATTTATCGGCTACCCGATCTGGTGGGGGCAGGCACCCAAAATCATGTGTACCTTTATGGAAAGTTATGATTTTTCCGGAAAAACAATTGTGCCCTTCTGTACCTCCGGGAGCAGTAGTATAGGATCCAGTGCAACAAATCTGGAACCCCTTACAAATGGTGCGGTCTGGCTTCCCGGCATACGCTTTAGCGGCAGTGCATCACAAAATACGATTATGGAATGGGTGCGCGGTCTTGGGTTAAATCTTGGAAAATAACCAGATATATGAGACTATAAGAACAGTTTTAAGGACTTTATAGTGTAAATCGTAATGTGGGCGAGTGTCAGTGGCACTTGCCCATGTTATATGTAAAGGGTAGTAGAATGGGGGATTAGACTATCTCATTGAATTAGGCAAGAAATATGGTAAAATAGTAGTACCAGCATCAAACTATTTTATCTCCTTGTCAAATATAGGTGGATTAGTGGAAGAAGAGATTAATGAAT
Source organism: Acetatifactor sp. (assembly GCA_029055435.1). Classification (GTDB taxonomy): domain Bacteria; phylum Bacillota; class Clostridia; order Lachnospirales; family Lachnospiraceae; genus Acetatifactor. The sequence goes on along the minus strand of JAIDDH010000130.1, from coordinate 11,215 downwards.
AGAAGGTGTTAATAATTGTCATTATTGTTTGGAGTGCTAACTGAAAAGGCGTTGGAATGGAGATAGGGATGAAATTAATTATATTTGATGTATATGGAACTTTGATTTCAACAGGAACAGGTTCACTGGATGCAGTGAAAAAAATTTTGTCATTACAAGACAAAGATATTAATTCGGAAGAATTTTATAAAGATTGGAAAAAGCAACATCGCTTCAATATGGATAATGCCAATTCTAAGTTATTTATAAATGAGGAAGTGATTTTTGAATTAGATTTAGAATGGTTGTATTTTAAATATGATATATGCCGAGATTTTACCAGTGATGTTAAAATAATGCTCGATACATTAGGAAAAAGAAAATGTTTTGCTGAAACTTTATCATCCATAGATAAGCTTCGGGGAAAGTATAAAGTGGTTATTGGATCTACTACTGATAATAAACCATTATATCAAGATTTAAAAAGAAACAGATTGAAGGTTGACGAGGTATATACTTCAGAACTCATACGCAAATATAAACCAGATCCGGAATTTTATCGTTATATTTTGAGAAAAGAGGAGTGTAGTAAAGAAGACGCTGTTTTTATCGGAGATAGCTATATTGATGATATTTGCGGTCCCAGTAGAGTTGGGATAAAGTCAATATTAATTGATAGAAAACACAATTTTTGTTCTGAAGGAAAAGAGTGTAAACCATGGAAGATAACAGATTCATTGGAAAATATTATGGAGTTTGTTGCAGAATTAGATAGATGCTAAACAAAAAAGGTTAGCTTATTACCATGATGATAGAAGTGGAACAGTATTAGGATAAATAATCAATGTCTGCTCATTAATAAAAATTTTCCAATGAAGCTTCCTGTGTCCCTTCGCTGCTGGTTAATGAGCAGACACTAAATAGGTAGTTGGAAAGGATGATTCTATGGCTAACATTTTAATTGTGGAAGATGAAAAGAATATGCAAGACATCATCTGTGAATATATGCATAGGGGAGGGCACACCTGCTTTACTGCTGATGATGGCGTTGAAGCTTTAATGTTATTAAAAAGCAATCCTATGGATTTAATGATATTGGATATTATGATGCCCCACATCGACGGTTTTACTGTCTGTAAAATGGCACGGGAAATGAGTAATATGCCTATTATCATGCTGACAGCCAAAAGTGAAGAAAGTGACAAGTTAAAGGGTTATGAATATGGTGCAGATGATTATACAACAAAACCTTTCAGTCCTAAAGTCTTATTGGCTAAGGTGAATGCCCTGCTCCGTCGTTCTTCCTCTGAACCGTTAGATGTACTGAGTATTGGAAAAATTTCTGTTATGCCGTCCTCGCGCAAAGCATTTTTAGATGGGCAGGAAATTATCCTTACTCACAAAGAATATGAATTGCTTTATTTTTTTATGACGAATCCCGGACAAATTTTTACCCGTGAACAGTTGCTGAATAGAATCTGGGGCTACGATTTTGAAGGGACTACCCGTACGGTAGATACACATATCAAAACACTGCGGCAAAAGTTGGGAAGTGAGGGAAAGCATATTGTAACGCTTATTCGTTCCGGTTATAAATTAGAGGTGACAGTATGAAAAACAGCAATAATTTGAGTATTCACTCAATACGGAAGAAAATTCTTTTAATGTCTAAAGTGATAGGCGCTATCCTTGTTATTTCATATATTCTTTCAACCAAACTACCGTTTTCTTCAGACATTTCATTTTTTATTTGGACTGTCTTTATGGTGTTGCTGATTTTTGCTGTTGATTTTCTGATGAGCTGCTTTATTTCAAAACCTATTGCCGAATTGGAACAGGCAGCAAAAAGAATGGCTGACTTAGATTTTTCTTCGACCTGTGACATTATGACAAATGATGAGTTTGGGAGGCTTTCCGCAAGTCTTAATGTCATGGCTGAAAATTTGCAGAATGCTTTTATAAAGTTGGAGGAAGCAAATAAGCAGCTTGAAAAAGATGTTGAGCAGGAACGAATACTGTTAGCAGAGCGTAAAGATTTGGTAGATAGTTTATCCCATGAAATGAAAACCCCTTTAGGGGTTATAAGAGCCTATGCGGAGGGGTATCAAGATGAAGATGATGAAACGAAAAAACAAAAATATGCAGAAATAATCATATCGGAAACAGAACGGATGAATCAGCTGATTACTACTTTACTGGATTTATCTGCATTAGAAACCGGGGCTGTGCAGCTTAACCCCGAACGCTTTGATTTTGTCGAACTTTTAGAAACAGTCGCTGGACGGTTACTGATCGATGCGCCGGATGCTAATTTTGAATTGCAGTATGAACTTCCTGATTATAAAGTTTATGTTTACACAGATAAGATTCGTATGGAGCAGGTCTTAAACAATCTTATAATCAATGCAAAAAAGAACGTAAGACCGGAAGGCATTTTAAAACTATGCCTTTCAGACGAAAATGGATTATTATATTTTTCTGTATATAATCAGGGCGATACCATTCCAGACGAAAAGCTGAAAAAGATTTGGACAAAATTTTATCGGGACAGTCGTTCAAAGTACAGCGGCTCCGGGTTAGGACTTGCGATTGTTGCACAAATTTTATCTATGCAGGAATTAAGCTATGGTGCAAAAAATCTTGCGGATGGCGTTCAGTTTTACTTTTCCATACCTACAATTCAATAAGAATGCGAAGCATTCTTTGAACGCAAGCTGTCTAGCTTGCGTTTTTTCACACCAACTTCACACCAATCTCACACCGATTTCACCTCATTTATTTAAATTCATATTACCAAAGGGCAGGAAGCCCGGGAAGAAGGAGGAATATTTATGACATTATTAGGTTTGGAATGGTATTGGTGGCTGGTAATCGTAGTGGTATTGGTAATTGCTATCCCTTTCAAAATCAAATTTATGAAATGGTGGAGCAGACGAGAACAGGAAAAGCGAAAAGGACAGCATGGGAAATGGGGGGATGAGGAATGATTGAAGTAAAAAATCTGACTTTTTCCTATGGAAAAGACAAACAGGCATTACACGGTCTGAATTTTACCGTGGAAGATGGGGAAATCTTTGGATTCCTGGGACCTAACGGTTCCGGGAAGTCTACGACCCAGAAAATATTGACTGGTATCCTGAAAGGGCATGGCGGTATGGTGTCCCTGTTCGGGAAAGATATAAGGAGCGTACATACACAGGAGTTCTTTCAGAAGATCGGTGTCCTGTTTGAGTTTCCTTATCTGTATGCCAACTTAAGCGCCCTTGATAATCTGCACTATTTTTCTTCGTTCTATCCCAAAGAACAACTGCGGGATGCGGAAGAAGTGCTCGACGAGCTGGAATTTAAGAGAGATTTTCTGCGGAAACCGGTATCCTCTTATTCAAAAGGCATGCGTCAGCGTGTCAGTATGGCGAGGGCTTTGATCAGCAATCCCAAGCTCCTGTTCCTGGACGAGCCTACCAGCGGTCTTGACCCTACCGGCGCTGTCCTCTTTCGCAGGATCATAGAGAACGAGCGGCGGAAGGGAACAACGGTATTCGTGACGACCCACAATATGCTGGATGCTGACCTGCTCTGCGACAGAGTGGCTTTTATTTCCAATGGAAATATCGTTGCCCTTGATACACCAAAGAATCTGAAAGAGCAAAACAGCAATCACAGAATTGTTGTTGATTATCTGTATCAGGGGAGGCGGGAGGAAAAGACACTTGAAGCTCCTGAGTTAAAATCAGGAATCCCTTTTGCGTATGATGAACTGATAAGCGTCCACTCTCAGGAACCGACTTTGGAGGATATATTCATCCGGTACGCAGGAAGGAGGTTGTCATGAGCTGGAAAAGCCTTTATTCTCTGCTCAAAAAAGACTGCCGGATGATGGCGTCGGGAAAATTCTTTTTTGTGGCGCTTTCGTCACTTTTGCTTTATACATTGTTCATTAACTTTGGCTATGTGAAATTTATGGATGCCAACGCCAATATCTACAATGTATACCTTTATGACCCGGCAGAAACTTTAGGACAGGTTTCCCCTCTTGTATATCAGGTAGACTCTCCGGAAGAATTAGATGAGGCGCTTGCCATGGATACAGCAGGCAGTGGTGTAGGAATCAGCATTACCTCCGGCAAGCCGGATGTCATACTGTACAGGGGAGCGGAAAAAGCCGACTGCCATAGAGTGGATTATGCACTGTCCCTGCTTCACTCAGCCGGAGAATATACACCGGAAATCGTTGGCAGCAACACCCTGGAAATGAAGCAGCGCAGAGAAATAACCTGTGAACTTTTGTTTATTGAGATTGTTGCTGTGGGCTTCTTAGGGATTGCTTCTGTGCTGTTTAAAGAAAAACAGATGGGCGTGATCCGTGTCCATGCCATTATGCCGCTTCCCAAGAACTTGTTCATATTTTCCAAAATTTTTCTCTTTTTACTGACGGATTTGGTTTTTGCAGCACTGATGGCTTTGTTAAATGTCGGATTTGCAGAAACAGGAAGCATTTTGCCTGCCGTGCTGGTACAGACTGCGATTCTGTCCCTGATTATGGCGCTTTCGGGTTTTGGCTGTACGATGGTGTTTAAAGACTTTAAGCAATTTTCACTGGCCTACCTTGTGATTGCGCTTTTTGCGGCAACCCCTGTTTTTTTGTCAGCCAACACCTCGATTAAAATGTCATGGATTGACTGGCATCCGTTTTACCATGTGTATATGGGACTGAAAAACGCATTTTTTGGTACGCCTGTTACAAGCTCGGCTTATTATATTTGCACGGTGTGCGCGATCGTCCTGCTCTGTGGGATTGTCGGGGCGGCATTCCGCAAAGAAATGGGAAAGGAGGGGTGACAATGAAAGGGTTGATCTATCAACTGAAAAGTGTCAGAAAAGATAAGTTTTGTATCATGTCGTTTCTTTTGCCCATTGTGGTAGCCATGGCACTGCGTTTTATCGGCTCTATAGACCTTTCTTCTCTGAGCGGATATCATTTCGGCGTGGTGTCTGGTGATGTTGCATCGGAAACAGAGCAGTGGCTTACGAGATACGGCACTGTTACAGTTTATCAGGCGCGAGAAGAGCTGGTTCTGGCAGTCAACGACCCCTCCACGAATCTGATTGGTGTGGAAATGGATGGGGATGGTATCAGGACCATTTTATCCGGTGATGAATTGGCAATGTGGCGGCAGACGGCAGGCACCCTCCCGTCGCTCTATGAACAGCGGGAAACAGCGGCACAGGTTGATGTCCAGATTTTAGAACGACCTGATGTGTTGGAAGGGTTTCAATATATTTTTGTTGGGATGACGCTGATTGTTGCGATGTTCATGGGCTGTACCTTTAACGCAATGAACATTATTTCAGAAAAGGAAGAGGGAGTTGCGCTGATCAATGAGATACTGCCTATGACATCCAGACAATATGTGATCCAGAAGATTTTTATCGGTTTCGTATTCGGCTGCCTGTCTGCTGTTATTGCGACAGCTTTCTGTTTCAGGCTTGCTCCTGCCGGGGCGGCGGTCATGCTGGCGCTGATTGTATTATCAGCTTTTGTATCTTCGCTGATTGGCCTGTTTATTGGCCGCATTTCAGATGGGATGATGGTAGGTGTGGTTTATATTAAAATTGTCATGATCGTATTTATGGCGATACCCCTGTTGAAGTACCTGACGACAGCAGGAAACACGGTTGTCTCATATATCTGCTATCTGATTCCGTCCAGTGCCACTTTTGAGGGAATTATGGATCTGGCGAATGGCGGTATGGCAACTGCGGGTAAAGATATAGTTATCCTTGCGGTTCATTGTGTTGTTTGGTTTTTGATTTATCTGCTCATATCCAAGCAGCAAAAAAATATACAAGCGGAGAGACTTTCCTGATTTCCGGCAGATAGGGAAATCAAGCAGGGCATTTTTCGGGGGATTGCAAAGTATGGAAAAAAGAGCTTTTATATGGTAATATATAAGAGTTAGGAGTGTTTAGTACAATTCAGGAGGTATATGAGAATGAAATTTAATTTAAGCGTAGACAAGTGGAATCTGGTATCCGAAAAAGGCTTGCCCGAAGACGGAGAATGGTGTTTTCTTGTGTGGAAAACGGAAGATGGAGAATTGCAATGGAGTATAGGGGGCTATGACGAAAGCGAGGAGAATTTTTACGTTGATTTCGGCATGGGAGGTATGGTTCTTGATGCAAAGGATGTGATTGCGTGGGCTGTGTGCTTTGGCGATGAAACTTTTACGGTGCAATAGACACATAATGTGAGAAGAACTATTATGCGCGAATACCGTTCCGGAGCATACGGCGCTGAGAGGAGAACTTCAATGTTTAGATATGTCCATACAAATATTATTGCAAAAGATTTTCAAAAACTGGTAGATTTTTATAAGGATGTATTTCAATGTAAAAGTATTGGTGAAACAAGAGACCTTCGCGGCGAATGGCTGGATAAGCTGACGGGAATCCTAAATGCGCACATTATGGGGGAACATCTTTGCTTGCCCGGATATGGAGAAGACCATCCTACGCTGGAGATTTTTTCCTATGACAGTATGACGGAATCCGACCATTCCATAAACACTTGCGGGATTGCGCATCTTGCATTTGAAGTAGACGACGTAGAGGCAACCTTACAGCGACTGCTTGAAAAAGGCGGAAAGCAGATTGGGGAAGTCGTAAAAGCAGAATATGAGGATGGAAGAAACGCCGTTTTTGTCTATGCGACAGATTGTGAAGGTAACATTATCGAATTGCAGAGCTGGTTTTAGACTTTTTTAGAGGAAAAATATTATAGCAAAAATTTTATGGCTTTGATGGTAGCAGTAGCATCCCATTCAGCAATTATCTGGACAAAGGAAAATCCTGCTTCGGTCAAAGCCTGTAATTCGTGCGTCTTTGTAAGTGGTGTATCATAATGATAAAATTCATCATCACAAATTTCCTGTTCAGATTTTAACCGCAACAATTCTTGTCTATAAAAATATTCCTGCTCATCTGTTTCTGCAAAATAATCAGTTAAAATCAGGTATCCTCCTTGTTTTAATGCTTGAAATACTTTTTTATAGAGAGAAGCTTTTTCTTTCATGGTAAAGTGATGTAAAGACTCAACAGAAACGATTGCGTCATAACATTCTTCACCAAGAGGAATATCAAAATAAGAGCCGCAAATTGTAGTGAGTTTTTTATCAGAAAATTTATTTTTTAATACTTTAAGCATACTTTCTGCAAGGTCTATCCCCGTTACTTTTGCCGTAGGATTGCACTTGAAATAAAAGTCAAGTTCCAAGCCGGTTCCGCACCCTAAATCCAGTACTTCTGCATTTTCCTGCATAGGAAGACAGGTGGCAGTATAAGGATAAAATTCTTGTGCGCCGTCTATCGCATTAAGCTGATGTTCTTCATAGCCGTCAACTCTTTTGTTAAAAAACTCATTCATTTTTTCAAGCATATATAACCTCTCCTGCAAATTTCAATTGATGTAATTATACACTACACTATGTTGTCATGCAATTAGAAAGCCAGATTAGAATGGGCAGGCTTTTTGTCGTTTACAAAGTATTCTTTTTACGATAGAATACAGGCTGTAAGGGGGTGTTCATTTGTTACAAATCAGGGGGAAGCATATGAAAAGACCAACAAAAAAACTGATTTATATGGTATGGCTTTTTGCGGTGTTATTTATGATGACAGCCTGTGGGAACAACAAAGAGCAAGAAAATCCGGATCAAGAATTGGATCAAGAACCGGAAATCAGTATGGTTCCATCCGAACAGCCTGATCCGGAATCCGGGGAAGCCCAAAAGCCGGAGACAGAATCTGATCAGGAAAACTCAGAGCAGGAGGAGACAGAGATGAAGATGAAAGTTCAAGTGGGGGATACCGTATTTACAGCCACGCTGGCGGAGAATTCTTCCGTGGATGCGTTGAAGGAACTGATGACGGACGGCCCTCTTACTTTGAATATGAGTGATTATGCCAGTATGGAAAAAGGCGCAGATCTGGGAGTTACACTGCCGCAGAATAATGAACAGATGGATGCGCAGCCGGGGGATATTATTCTGTATCAGGGCAGGACATTTGTCATTTATTATGATACAAATTCCTGGAGTCTGACACCCATTGGGAAAATCGACAATGTGGATGCGGAAGAATTGAGAGAGGTGCTGGGAACCGGGGATGTCACGGTGACTTTATCTATTAGTTTTTTTGGTAGCATTTACTAAAATTTTTCTGAAAAAGTATGTTTTATAGTGGAATTGTGCAAGGGTTTGTGTTATACTTAAGCTACTTTGATGAAAATCATAATTGGTGGAATGCGGACTGGTGAGAGCTCAGATACGATTCCTGCCAAGGAAAGAGAGGCGTAAGGTGGAACTTAGAACAGCAGTATCCCCAAGAGATGTGAAGCATTATACCACAGAACGTCTGAGAGAAGAGTTTCTGATTCAGAATCTTTTCGTGCCCGGCGAGATAAAGCTGGTATACAGCCACATCGACAGAATTATTACAGGTGCGGCAGTACCTGTAGCGCCCATTAAGCTGACTGCAGGAGACGAGCTTCGTGCTGAGTATTTCTGCCAGAGAAGAGAGCTGGGCGTCATTAACATCGGCGGTACAGGTACGATTACCGTTGACGGAAAGGCCTACAAGGTCGGCTATAAGGAGGGCATGTATATCGGAATGGGTTCCAAAGACATTGTCTTTGAGAGCGACGACACCGCAAAGCCCGCAAAATTTTATCTGAATTCTGCTCCTGCACACAGAACCTGCCCTACAGTGCTGATCAAGCCGGAAGGGACTCCCGAGGAGGGTGTGGTGATTGTGAAGGATGAGAATAAAGTGGAACTTGGCTCCTTAGAGGATGCCAACCACAGAGTCCTCTGTAAGTACATTCTCCCCGGACAGGTGGAGAGCTGTCAGCTCGAGATGGGCATGACCAAACTGGAGCCCGGCAGTGTCTGGAACACGATGCCCTGTCATACCCACGACAGACGCATGGAGGTTTATCTGTACTTTGAGATGCCCGAGGATGCCTTTGTAATGCATTACATGGGCGAGCCTCAGGAGACTCGTCACATCGTCATGAGAAACGAGGAGGCCGTGATTTCTCCCAGCTGGTCCATCCACTCCGGATGCGGTTCCAGAGCTTATACCTTTATCTGGGGTATGGTAGGCGAGAATCAGGACTTCGACGACATGGACGGCGTGGCCATGAAAGATTTGATGTAATCAGGAAAATTTTTTAAAGAAAAGGAGAGATAACATGAGCAATTTCACTAATTTCAGCCTGGAAGGCAAAGTGGCACTGGTTACCGGTGCATCCTACGGTATTGGTTTTGCAATCGCTTCCGCATATGCAGAGGCAGGCGCAACCATCTGCTTTAATGATCTTGCACAGGACAAGCTGGAGAAGGGTCTGGAAGCGTACAAGGCAAAAGGCATCAATGCACACGGTTATGTGTGTGACGTTACCGATGAGAATGCTGTAAATGCAATGGTAGCACAGATTGAGAAAGAGGTTGGTGTGATCGATATTCTGGTAAACAACGCAGGTATCATCAAGCGTATCCCCATGACCGAGATGAGCGCCGCAGAGTTCAGACAGGTGGTTGACGTTGACTTGAACGCTCCTTTCATTGTTTCCAAGGCAGTGATTCCTTCCATGATCAAGAAGGGCGGCGGAAAGATCATCAACATCTGCTCCATGATGTCCGAGCTTGGCCGTGAGACCGTATCTGCATATGCTGCAGGTAAGGGCGGTCTGAAGATGCTGACCAAGAATATCTGTGCAGAGTACGCTCAGTACAACATTCAGTGTAACGGCATTGGCCCCGGCTACATCGCTACCCCTCAGACCGCACCTCTTCGCGAGAAGCAGGCAGACGGCAGCAGACATCCTTTCGACGAGTTCATCTGTGCGAGAACTCCGGCAGGCAGATGGCTTGATCCCGAGGAGCTCACCGGCCCCGCGGTATTCTTGGCATCCAGCGCTTCCGATGCGGTGAACGGACATATCCTTTATGTTGACGGCGGTATCCTTGCTTATATCGGAAAGCAGCCCAGCTAAGGACGAAATGTAACAATCAATAGAAAGGTTTGTAATTATGAAGATTGCATTGATTAATGAAAACAGTCAGGCCGGGAAGAACGAGATGATCTGTGCCACTCTGAAGAAAGTGGTGGAGCCCATGGGGCATGAGGTGTTTAACTACGGTATGTGCGGTGCCGAGGATCCCAATTCCCTCACCTATGTGCAGAACGGCATTCTGGCAGCAGTACTGCTCAATTCCGGCGCGGCAGACTATGTTATCACCGGCTGCGGTACCGGCGAGGGCGCAATGCTTGCCTGCAATTCCTTCCCCAAGGTGCTCTGCGGACATATCGAGTCTCCGCTGGACGCCTATCTGTTCTCTCAGGTAAACGACGGCAACTGTGTGGCGCTTCCCTTTGCGGAGAATTTCGGCTGGGGCGGCGAACTGAATCTCCAGTATACTTTTGAGAAATTATTCTGCGCTCCCGGCGGTGGTGGCTATCCCCCCGAGAGAGTGGAGCCTGAGCAGCGCAACAAAAAGATCCTGGACAAGGTGAAGGAAGTGACCCATGCGGATATGGTGACCATCCTTCAGAATCTGGATCGGGATCTGGTGAAGGGCGCGCTGTCCGGCGCAAAGTTCCAGGAGTATTTCTTTGCCAACTGCAAATGTGACAAGATTGCGGCAGCGGTGAAGGAAGTGCTGGCATAATAGTTCTTTCGGGCAGATATGTCCGAGCTGTTTTCATGAAGATATTATGATTAATATTAGCCGCGGCAGAGCGGCAGAAATGAGGATAATATGAACGCAGTATTAGAGCAAATCAGCAAAATCGGTATTGTTCCGGTTGTGAAAATTGACAAGGCAGAGGATGCGCTTCCTCTGGCAAAGGCTCTGTGTGCAGGCGGACTTCCCTGCGCAGAGGTTACCTTCCGTACCAGTGCGGCGGCAGAGGCCATCAAAATCATGACTGACAACTATCCCGATATGTGCGTTGGCGCAGGTACTGTTCTGAATGCAGAGCAGGTTGACGCGGCAGTGGCAGCAGGCGCAAAGTTTATCGTGAGCCCCGGCTTGAATCCCAAGACCGTGAAGTATTGTATCGAGAAGGGTGTGCCCATCACTCCCGGTACTTCCAGCCCCTCCGATATCGAGCAGGCTATTGAGCTTGGTCTGGATGTTGTAAAGTTCTTCCCTGCAGAGCAGTCCGGCGGTCT
>JAIDDH010000013.1 GCA_029055435.1 Acetatifactor sp. | reverse complement strand
CAGTTTTTTGTGGTAAGCGTAAAAATTGGTATGTTATATTGGCCCTTCCTCTAATCATGATTATTACAGTGTTTGATGTGGCAAATTGGGGTGCGAGCCACGGAATCGTGGTCAGAAGTGGGGGCAGCACGGGGGTGTATTATGACCAGATTTTCAGTTATGCTGAATTTTTTGTTTTGACATTACTGTCTATGTTTGCGGCCGGATTTTATGTGTTTGGGATGACCAGGATTTATTTCGAGCAGGAAAAAAGCAGTCAGTACCATTCGCAGATTGCAGTCTACAAAATGCTGACAGAGCAGTACAGGCAGTCGGAACGATTACGGCATGACATGAAAAACCATATCATTGTTCTGTCGGCGTTGTTCCAGAATAAAGAATGGGAGAAAATGGGTGATTATCTGAAAAATATGGAGGGAAGCGGTCTGGAGAATGGCGGGGATATGACAGGGAACAAGGCAGTAGATGCGCTTCTGTACCAGAAGCGAAAACAGGCAAATGAGAAAAACATCAAATGGGAATGTGATGTGCAGATGCCGAAAGGATACTCTATCAATGAGTTTGATTTGTGCGTAGTGTTTGGAAATATTTTAGATAATGCTCTGGAAGCATGCGGTAGGATGCGATGTGATGAAAGTTGTTTTATCAATATTCAGGCAAAAACAGTAAAAAAATGTTTTTTGATTGAAGTAAAAAACAGTGTGGATATGGTGGAAAAGAATACAGTCGGATTTACGAATAAAGAGAATCCACAGGAACATGGAATAGGCCTGCTGAATGTTGGCGATGTGGTGCATGAGTATAATGGAGTATTGAATATCAAATCCGAGAAAGGAATTTTCATAACATCTGTTTTAATACCGTTTCCTGATGCCGCACATGACATCAAAACGGCTGTTTGAAGCATAAATCTAATATCGTATATTTTCATCGTCGAAAAGAGAAATGAGGGTTTTTATGCTCTTAAAAAACAGTGATAAGGAGGATGGTATTATGCACACAAAGACAATGGAAGGGCTCATAGGCGCGAGGACAAATATGAACCTGATGAATACACCTATGCGCGTTTACAAAGAGGCGAGAAGAAAAGGCGATTCGGAAACAATGGAGAGGGCAATGGGATATGCCAACGAATGTTCTGACAGGGCGGAGAAATATAAGGCGGAAGCTGACGAGGGCATGAAGAAGGACGCGGAGGAGGCCCGCAAGATCGCGAAGGAGCAGCGTGAGGAGGCTATCCAGAAGCGCAGGGATGAACGTGAAAAACTGGAAAAGAAGATTGGTGAAAACAGGAACGGCGATGCTAACACAGATACCAAAGAGACAAGGGCATGCCTCAAAGAGACAACAGCGTGCCTCAAAGATACAAGGGCATGTCTCAAAGAGACAAAAGCATGTCTCTTGGAAATCAGTGAGGAAGGGAAAGCGCTGTTAAAAGATAGCACCGGTTTGGATGATATGATTTCTGCAGAGCAGAGCACAAGTACAAGTGTTTCAGTTTCGGTTTAAAAGTAAAAAAGGAGGACAAAATTATGTCAATGGAAGTAAGCAGTAATTATAAGGATTACAAAAATGATTATTTGGAAAGCCTGCAGGAAGGTAAAGATAAGGCAAAGGAAGTTGGAAAAGAGCAGGATGCAGAAAACAAAAGTGAGAGCATTTCGGTTCCAAAAGATGAGTACATCAGCAGCGAGCAGTCCGGTAGAAGGCCAAGCGGGTTATATCATATGGGGAGGGGTGAAAATGGCAATCCTAAAGTGATGTATGATGATCTGAAAAAAGCCGACGGTGCAGATAAAAAGGGACAGCCAAAAGTCGGAGCAGACAGCCCGGAAGAGGATGCGGAGAAATGCACAGCGAATACCGATAAGGTTGACAGGGAAATTAAAAAGCTGAAAGAACAGAAACAGCAGTTGGAACAGCAGATAAAAGCAGCTTCCGGAGATGAAGAAAAGGTAAAGGAGCTGGAGAAGAAATTGTCCCAGGTAGAGGGTGAGCTGAACCAAAAGGATAATGATACATACAGGCGGCAGAATGCAGTGATTTCTTAATAGGGTGACTATGGGGAGTGGATAAAACTAGAGGACTTTATTCGCTCCCTGTCTTTTAATATAAAAATGTACATATAGTTTATAACTTGTTCCGTACAGGTGAATAAATCTTTGCCTATGCGGACTGCCTGGACTTATCATAAGGGGGCATGGGCGGCTCTGAATGACAGAGGGCCGCCAATTAATAAATTTAAGGATATTAAGAAATGAGCATTACAGAAGGTACAGGAGAACGGGGAGATGGCGTTTGAGAACCCCGTGACAATGCATGGTGCGGTTTCCATCGCATTAGACCCCAACGGTGAGCCGGAAGCTTTCTAGAGAAATGCTTGTAAATGTACTAGGATGCAATAAGAGACATATGCAAAACTGTTTCTGATAAAGTTGCAGCAGGACGAGTGGAGGTACAGCACCGTCAAGACCGTGTGTGGTGTCCTGCGCCCGGATTTCCAGATGGCGGTTGAGGATGACGTGCTGCTGAAAACCCCTTCGGATTTGAACCTGCCGGTGTGGTGGTCAATGACAGCGTGACGAAGGAGGGCATTACAAAAGACCAGATGCGGATTTCGGAATTTTGTGGATTGACGTTACGGGATATTGACTTGGAAAACAAGGTCATCAATATCGACCACCAGCTTCAGCGAACTTCCGATATGCGGCTGGTCATTGAATCCACCAAAACAAATGCCGGAACAAGGAAGCTGCCAATGACGGAGGACGTGGCGCAGTGTTTCCGGACAATCTCTGAGGACAGGGAAGAGCTGAAATGCGAGAGAGTGGTGGACGGATATACGAGATTTCTTTTCACGGACAAAAATGGCTACCCGGAAGTAGCCATGCATTGGGAACACCGCTTCAACCACATGGTCAAACGGTACAATGACATTTACAGGGTGCAAATTCCGAATACCACTCCCCATATCTGCCGCCATACCTACTGTAGAAATATGGCGAAGTCCGGCATGAATCCCAAGTTACTCCAATACCTGATGGAGCACAGCGATATCGGAGTCACGCTGAACACCTACACGCACCTTGGCTTGGAGGATGCAACGGACGAACTGCGACGGATGGAAGAATTGGGGAGTGCGAGAAAGGAACTGGAAAAGAACGAGGAAGAGAACGAGGAAGAGAAGCCCGTTTCACAGAAAATGTTCCGGGCAATTTGATAAAGAAATCATATCTTGTGCCCTGCTCCGGCGGGGTCTTTGTTTTTGGGGGTGTCTATTTTTAAAAAAGAAGTACATTGTAATTGACAAGGTACAGCAAACGTGATATTCTTCAATTAAGGAGGAGGCTTATGAAGAAAGAACGTTTAATTCAGGCAGTACGCCTGCAGGAAAATTTGGCGAGTATTCGTAAAATAGCAGGGTGGACAGCTGAAGATCTGGGAGAAATGCTTGGCGTATCAAAGCAGAATATTAGCAATATAGAAAATGATAATACCAAGCTATCTCAGGCACAATATGTTGCAATCAGGCATTTCCTTGATTATCAGGTGATTCATAACCCAGAAAATACCACCCTTCCATTCATAGTATATCTATTATTAGATCGGCCCGAAATAGTCGGGCATGACTACAATAATTTGAAGAGTGCAGCACAAGATATAGGTGTGGCCGCATCAACTATGAGCGGAAATACACTGAAAATCTTTGCAATTACGCTTCTGAAAGCCACTTACACACGATATTCTGATTTGATAGAAATAGAAAATTCAATCAAAGTAGCTATGAAATCTTTTGAAAAGCACGATTGGACAGCAGATATTATGAGCGATGTTCTAACGGAGGATAAGATATGATGAAGAATTTGTGCACGAACTTAATAATGTCTGATCAGCAGAATGGAGAGTTTGCATCTGGCGAGGCTGTATATCCGAAGGAATATAATTTTGCGTATAACGATTTCCCGGTTAATCAGTTTATGGATTTATTGAATACAGTTGTAATGATCGAAAAAAGTAATGTAGCTATTGCAAAAAAAGAGGTAAATACTAGTGCATACATATCAAAAGTTTATGTTGATTCGGTACAAGAATATATAAATTATCTAATAGGTGAAAATCGTAAAAAAGACATTATGTCTGAAGAACGAGAAAAGAACAATATATATATTGAGAATGCTTTATTGCGATTGCAAGAAGAGTCACAGGAAAGCAGAAGACAACCGGAGGAAGGTCTTTATAGCAAAGTATTTTTGTGGGGAATGGTTTTATTGGGGGGCGTCTTGTGCATAGGCGGTTGTGTTGCATGTAACCGAGTTTGATTAACAATAGTATGATTTATAAGTTCTCTGTTTTATAAAAACAATTTACAGGTACAATAGTCCTGTCAGACTGAGAATTACAGTAGTAAAACATGTTTAATGCGAAGGTAGAGCGACAGAGGATAGTGGAGAGGAGGGCTCAAAATTGAAAGATAACTATTGGGGAAATATGGAATTCTTTGAGTCCCTTTCAAGAAAGTTTGAGGAGCGAGATAAGATTATGGAACCTCTCCGATTGGCTGCAAAGCAACTTGAGCTTTCTGGTATTGCGCAGTATGCTAATTTGACCACGGCTATACCGGCTAAGCAGATTGGGGCAATTGGTTCTGTTTACTTTAACGATATATACCAGTTTGACAACACTTTAGTTCAGCAACTCCATGATATTTATGACCCGTTAGAAAAGGTGTTTGGCAATATTGCTACAATAGAGAAATTGCTGGGGACACACTTTCAAGAACTCGTGCAACCATCACTTTATTTGCCAGATAGAAGCGGCATATGTGCTGTAGTGGATAGTTTGACATCACCGCTTTCAAATACAGTATCAGCAATAGATACATCTTGGATGCAACAAGTAAATCCATGGATAACAAATGTTTCGCATTTTAATACTTTTGATACCTCTGCGCTGATAGGTGTGAATACGGAATTCTCAAGACTCATTAAGTTAGAACAAGAAACATCAGGGCTTGCATTAATAGCAGACCGCTTTTCAGAAATTACGAGTGCAGCTGTTCAGTTGGCTTCTATTGAAAAATCGCTTGCTGGTATTGCAGAACAGTGGCGTGATTTAATTGCTCCGCTTCAATTTCTGGACAATTATAGTAGCTTTGCATCACGGCAACACACACTGATTCAAAAAGCAGCCGGTGCAAATGACAATAAGTCAGTTGAATGGCGATTGGATTTGCTGGATGCTACTTCCAGATTTGTTGACAGGCAGATAACATGGGCAAGCGACTTTGTGGTAGATATTCAGGAGGATATCAATTCGCAGAATATCCCTGCTATCGAAAATGAAGTGTATATTGCTACGATTCCTCAGTACATAGGCTATTCCAAACGCGATGATAAGGTGGTTGATGAAGCACTTGCTGAATCTGGCATTTCAATTATTACAGAAAAAGGTAAGTTGATTGTCGACAAAGCTCGCTTAATTCAAAAATTGTGTAGAGCTAATAATAGAGAACTGCTTTTTGAAAATACAGAAGTTTATGTTGGAAGCTATGTAATACTCGCAGGAACTTTTTGCAGAAGCATAAATTCTCTCGAAAGAGTTGCAGAAGCTTTATATCGTTTGTTCTATTCCCAAAGAGAATCACTTTCTTTACTTATAGATGTAGATGATTTTGAATGTATAGAGCAAGTAAGGAATCTGAAAGAACAGGGGAATTATCCGGAGCGAACTAAAGAAATATCAGATTTACAGAACACACTATATGATCAGTTCCTTAAATTGGAAGATGCTATTATTGAAAAGCTTGAAACGGATACATTGTCCGGTCAACCAACAGTTTCGGCTGTCAAAATGCTGTCTGAAGATAACTGGACTGAAGAAACGATGAGCAAGAATATTCTAAAAGCATTGCTCAAGGTACAAGGTAACAAAACTTTTTATGGCAAAAAAGAGGATGAATTAAACGATTGTGTTAGGGATGTTCTTAGTATGGTTTATGAAATGAAGGATCAGACTCGGCAAGGAACCTCCCTCAGTGGGAAAGATGCTGGTGAAGTGGATTTACAAATATGTAGAGATGGATTTCCCGTTGCTTTGATAGAGGGATTGAAGGTTAATTCTGTTGCCCGGAACTACATACAGACCCATATAGACAAAGTGCTTACGTGCTATGATCCATTTGGATGTCCCTATATTTATGTGGTAATTTACGTAACAGCTAAGAAATTTGCAGAGTTTTGGGCAAACTGTCTGAACTACATACGGGAAGAGTACAACTTTCCGTATGAGGTAAAAGAAGCTATTCAGGAACTAAATCACATATATGCGACTTCAAGACACGCAAAAACGGTTCTATTACGTGAAGATAAAGAAATTGCAGTCCATTTTTATGCATTATTAGTACAGTAACTTTAGTGAGTTGTTGCTTTATAAAATGCCGTTGATTGCATTGATTTTTACTTGAATATTTTAATATTAAGTCGTATAAAGGTAGTGGTTAAAGGTATATACATCACAAGTGGCAAGATTTATGCTAAAATACCTGAGTAGTAAAAGCCCCCAATTCCTACTACGTTTTTACTACGATTAACGGCATCAACTTGCTCCGTTTTGCTCGTTACGTTACATTTTTAACAATCTCCACAGAAAAAGTAAACCTCGCAAAACGCACTAAAACATAAACAAATCAAAGCATTTCAGGAGGAAAAACAAACATGATTTCGATACTTTTTGTCTGCCACGGCAACATCTGCCGTTCCACCATGGCTCAAAGCGTGCTGACCCATCTGGTCAACCAACGTCATCTTGCCGCTCGGTTCTACATTGATTCAGCGGCCACCAGCCGGGAGGAGATTGGTAATCCGCCCCATCACGGCACGGTGAACAAGCTGCGCAGGGAGGGCATCCCTGTGGTGCCCCACAGGGCCGTGCAGATGACGAGAGCGGATTATGACAAGTATGACTATCTGATTGGTATGGACAGTGCCAATATCCGCAATATGACGCATATTGCGGGCGGAGACCCTCAGGGGAAAATCTACAAGCTCGGATTTTTTGCGGGGCAGCAGGGAGATATCGCAGATCCATGGTATACGGGCAATTTTGAGGATACTTACCGGGATGTGCTGGCGGGATGTCAGGGATTTTTGGCGTACTGCGATGAACAGGGGTATGACGAGCTGTAATGAACTATAACGGGTTATAACAGATTATAATAAAAACCGATAATAAATAATAGGTCACAGCGGAGGGGCTTTCCCAAGGAGAGCTCCTTTTCTCTATCTAGACTGCTCTAGGGATAACTCAGAACCATCCTGCCATGCCACAATTCTCCACATATTGTTGTCGCACTTGTAAAACACGGAAAAATGAAATATAATGTTTTATATGAAATGCTATTAATTGAGTAGGAATATGGCGATGGGCAATTTGAATGAGAAAAACCCTTCCCCTTATCAGATGCGGTACGCGGCGGGGCTTTATTGGCTGTTGGACATGGAGCAGAGCGGCGTTCCCTACAGGAAGCCGTTTGCCACAAACGAGGTGGGAGCGCGTATCTGGGAGTTATTTGAGCAGGGCGAGGACGAGGAAAAAATTGCAGAAGTGCTCAGCATAGAGTATCAGGTGAGCCGGGAAGAGATTCGGGAGGACATTGCGCAGTTTCGGCTGCAATTAGAGCAGTATGGGATTACGGCATGGTGAGAACCTGAATGCGGCATGGTAAAGGTTCGAATGGTAAAAATCCGAATGGAAAGGCACAGGTATCGGTATGAATGTTCTGTTGATAGGCGGCTGCAGCAGCGTAATCAACAATTTAATCATAAAATTTAATAAAGAGGGGCATCGGGTATATCTTCTGACCGGGAACAGGTATCACAAGCTTCCGTATCAGAAGGTTTTTGAGCGCTATAATTTTTCCTATGACTCCAGTTGCCTGAACGAGATATTCGAGAGTATTTCCCCGGATCTGACTGTTTTTATGGGGGCCTATGATACGAATTTCGACTGGGAGAAGGAGGAGGCTGAGGCTGTCAAGTATTCTGCGGCCGTGATGAATATTCTCATGGGCTATGCCATGGAGGGGCAGGGGCGGTTTATCTATCTGTCCTCGGATGATGTGTATGGTGTAAACTACGAGGAGGACATCACGGAGAAGGAGCCGGTTTCCCCGACAAACTTTAAGGGCATGGTGTTGGCGCAGGCGGAGGAAATGTGCGAGAGTTATCGCAAGAGTCAGGGCCTGGATATCGTGACGATGCGTCTGGATCATCTCTATGGCATTCCCAGAGCGCTGAGCGATGTGAATAATATCTGCAGTGAGATGTGTCTGGAGGCGTTGGAGAGGCAGACAATCACCATAGCTGAGGAAAATCGGCTGTCCGTGCTTTTTGAGAGGGACGCCGTGGAGTTCATCTATCGGCTGGCTATCGCAAAAAATCACAATCATTCGCTCTATAATGTCTCTTCTTCCATAGAGGTGACAGAGCGGCAGATAGCGGAGATGGTGAAGAAGGTCATGGGATATGACGTGGAGATTTTTGCGCGGGAGCAGGAGCCCAAACGGCGGATATTGTCCAACCGTCTCTTTGAGAGTGAGTTCGGCAATCCCTTTTTCTGTGAGACGGATGCCATTGTAAAGAAGATCGTGGAGCAGATGAAGCGGGACAGGCGGATTTATCTCCACGGGGAAGACAGAGAGCAGTCGCTGCATGAGAAATTGTTGAAAAAGGCGGGATGGCTCTTTGAGGTGCTGGTTCCCTTTGCGGAGAATCTGGTGGCGTTCATTCCGTTCTTTATGTTGAACAACCGGGCGGTGGGCAGCGAGTATTTTGCCAATCTGGACTTTTATCTGTTATATGTGCTGTTGTTTGCCATCGTCTACGGGCAGCAGCAGGCGATTTTCTCCGCAGTGCTTGCGGTGGCGGGCTATTGTTTCCGACAGATGTATGACAGGTCTAGCTTTGAAGTAATGCTGGACACCAATACTTATGTATGGATTGCACAGCTCTTTATTCTGGGCATGGCGGTGGGATATATGCGTGACAGCATCCAAAAGCTCCGGCGCGAGAGCGAGGAGGAGAGGGACTTTCTATCGCTGCAGCTGCATGATATCCATGATATCAACAACAGTAATGTGAGGGTGAAGGACTCGCTGGAGACGCAGATTATCAATCAGAACGACAGTGTGGGTAAAATTTACGGGATCACCTCCACTCTGGATCAGTACAGCCCTGAGGAGGTACTCTTCTATGCGGCGGAGATGATTGGCAAGCTGGTGCGGAGCCGGGATGTGGCAATCTATGTGGTATCAAACGCAAGTTATGCCAGACTGTTTTCATCCACGTCGAAAAAGGCGCGGGCCATGGGCAATTCCATCCGTTATCCGGAACTGGGGGAGATGTATCAGACGCTCTCGGAGCAGAAGGTGTTTATCAACAGGCGGTTGGATGAGAGATATCCCCTGATGGCCAATGCCATTTTTGACGAGCGGGGAGAGATGCAGATGATTCTCATGATCTGGAGTATCCCGTGGGAGAGCATGACACTGGGACAGGCCAATCAGCTGGTGGTAATCAGTGCTCTGATTCAGAATGCGGTTCTGCGCGCCAATCGGTATCTGGCGGCTCTGGAGGAGAAGCGTTATGTGGCGGATACGCAGCTTCTGGAGACAGCGGCATTCCATTCTCTGATGAGGGCTTATCTGAAGGCCGAGCGAAGAGGCCTCACAGAATGTATTGTGTTAAAGATACGAATAGTTATGGGGGACTACAGAATGGTCGGACAGGAGATCAGGCAAAAGCTCCGTCAGACAGACTATATCGGAACTCTGGAGGATGGGGGGCTGTATGTCCTGTTACCCAATACGAACAGTGAGGACGCCCGGTTTGTCAGGGAGCGTCTGGCGGATATCGGATATGAGAGCGACATAGTGGAGGGCAGTGTGGAATGGCAGATGAAATGATAGTGTTTCTGTGTGTTCTGGTGCTCAATACTCTGGCAGTCGCGCTGTATCTGCTGTGGGGGTTGCGCAGGAAATACAAGGGCTGTGTGCCCAAATCGGTAGTGATGTTTGTCTGCCCGGTGGTGGGAGGCGCTTTCTTCATTCTGTCTTATCTGTGGTACAAGCTGTTTTTCTATCAGCCGGTGGACTTGACGGATGTGGTGTTCAGTAAGGAGAGGATCAAGGCTGTCACTCATGCGGAGGAGGAGCGGGAGCGCAACATGGTTCCGCTGGAGGAGGCCATCGAGATCACGGATGAGAAGGAATTGCGTAAGCTGATGATGAACGTGGTGAGGGGAGATATCGACAAATTCCTGGCTTCTATTTCTCTGGCGCTGAACAGTGAGGACACGGAGGCGGCCCACTATGCGGCTTCGGTGCTTCAGGATGCCCTGAACGATTTCAGAATGAATGTGGAGAAGCAAAGGCAGCTTGTATTGCAGGGCGGCGAAGAGCAGAAATTCATTGCGGAGGAGCTCATCGATTATATGAATCAGGTGCTGGAGCAGCGCGTGTTTACGGATCTGGAGCAGTACAATTATGTGGAGATCATGGACGACATCTGTGAGATCTATTATAACGGGCAGCCGGACGAGATGAACAACAGTCAGTATGAGGCGATCAGCATGCGGCTTCTGGAGATCAGTGATTTCGACAAGTGTAAAAAGTGGTGCGAGCGCGCCAGATATCATTATCCCAACACGCTTTCCACCTACACATGTCAGTTGAAGCTGTATTTTACCAATGGACAGAAACAGCGTTTTTTTGAGGTAATTGAGGAGTTAAAGCAATCCGCGGTGGTGGTTGACAGTGAAACGCTGGAGCTGATCCGGGTATTCCAATAAGGGCAGGTAAACATGGTATCTCGTAGAAATTTTTTCAGCATTATTATGATGATGGCAGCGCTCACGTTCATGTTTCAGTTCTCTCAGGTCATCAAGGAAAATGCCAGCAATTATGACATCAATGAGTATGCCGGAGAGGAACCGATACCGGACGCGCACCGTCTTCAGGAGGGGACGTCCGGGGGGCATGGCGGCTTTGATGAGGAGGATGTGGTATTCCTTGGAAACAGTGAGGATGCGCTGGGGCGCACAGTGTCCCAGTGGTGTGTCTACACCAGGAGAGAGCTGACGGTTCTTAACAACATGAGTAGTCTGAATATAGGCAAAACAGGGCTCCCGGGTCTTGTGCTCATCGACTCAAGGCATGTGAATTTTGCCACGGAGACGGAGGTGCTTGCCGGGCTTGTTGAGGCGGGAGTGCCGCTGATATTTTGCAATCTGCCGGAGACGGCAGTGCTTATGGAAAATCAGGCTTTGACCGGGCTCCTTGGAATCTCGCAGATACGGGAGGAGCCGGCACAGGTGGAGGGAATCCATCTGTTTTCGGGTTTTCTGCTGGGAGGAGAGGCCATCTATAAGGCGCAAACCCCCGAGGAAGCCGAGAAGCAGGATATGGAGCTTAACATCCCCTGGTATATGACGGGAAAGGGCACCAAGACGTATATGGTGGGGATGCTGGACGAGAAGAAGTATGAGCGGGAGGAATTTCCACGGATCATCTGGCGGAACAACTGTGGGAATGCCATGGTCTTTGCGGTGAACGGGGAGTATCTGTCGGGGTTGACCGGACTGGGTCTTTTGGACGCCATGGTATATGAGATGGAGACCTATGAGATATATCCGGTGGTGAATGCACAGAATATGCTTTTGGTGGATTTCCCGGTGCTCGCCCCGGAAAACACGGCCGGTATGGAAAAGGTGTACAGCCGCAGTCCTGAGGCGGCAATGAGGGACGTGATGTGGCCCGGAATAGCGGCGATGTCCCTGAAAAACAAACTTCGACTGACTTGTTTGGTCAATGCAAAATATGATTACACGGATGCCGCGCAGTCCCAGGGAGAAGAGCTTCCCTTTTATCTGCAGCAGTTGAGGGAGTCGAGTGCCGAGGCGGGCATTTCTTTCCGGTATAGGGATGAGGCAGGTTTTACGCTGGCGGATAAATTAAAAAGTGACAAGGAATTTTATGATTCCCTGGACAGTGATTATAAATTTTCAGCGGCTTATTTTGAGGTGCTGCCGGAGCAGCTGGGGGAGGTCTTTGAGGAGGGCGCAGGCCGGCTTGAGGATATCCGCACGGTGGCCTATCGGGACGGCGGAGAGCGTCCGCTTCTGTCCTGGAACGGGGAGAATGTGATTTTGCAGGGAATCACCGGAGACGCCGGGGAGTACAGCTATTCCATAGATTTACAGATGAGGAGTCTGGCCACGGCGCTGGGCTATTCCAATACACTCATTGACATGCACAATGCCATGTGGCCGGAGTCGGAGGAAGATCAGTGGGAAAACTACTTTGACGAAATTTTCAGCAATGTGAGCACTTATTGGACAAAGTATGGCGGATTTGAGCAGACTGTCATGTCCGAGAGCGACAGGCGCATTCGAAGATTCCTGAATCTGGACTATGCGGCGGAGCGGGAGGGATATAAGCTCACGCTGAATCAGCAGGGCGGAGAAGACGATACATGGTTTGTCCTGCGGCTCCACGGGGAGTCTGTGAAGGATATTCAGGGCGGAGAGTGTAAAGAGCTGGAGTCAGGCGCTTATCTCATCCATGCTATGGACAGCGAAGTGAAAATCGCGCTTGAGAAGTCAGATGATGTGTTGGAGTACGCCGGTCCTTTCGTAAAGTAGAAGGTGAGGATGGAGAGGATAGTCTATGAAGGTGTGTATAGTGGCGGAGGGCTGTTATCCCTATGTGGTGGGCGGCGTATCCGGCTGGATTAACAGTATGATAAAAGCGTTCCCGGATATGGAATTCATCGTGCTGGCCATAGTGTCCAATCGTTCTCAGCGGGGGAAGTTCGTGTATGAACTGCCGGAGAATGTCTCGGCGGTGTATGAGACGTATCTGGACGATTATGACTGGGAGCACAGGGCAAAGCGCGGGAAGAGGACGAATTTGAGTGTGTCTCAGTATCGTTCCCTGAGGAGCATTGTACTCAATCGCAACCCGGACTGGGAGACACTCATCGATCTGTTCCAAAAAGAGAAGTTTTCGATTGACGATTTGCTGATGGGGGCGGATTTTCTGCACATTGTGCAGGAATGCTATGAAAAAAAATATCCCCATATCGTGTTTTCGGATTTCCTGTGGACCATGCGCTCCATTTATCTGCCGCTGTTTCTGATTTTAAAGACGCGTATTCCCGAGGCGGATATTTACCACTGTGTGGCTACGGGCTACGCGGGAGTGCTGGGCGGGATGGCGAAGCAGATGTACGGGTGCGGGCTGATCATCTCTGAGCATGGTATCTATACCAGAGAGCGCGAGGAGGAGCTTTTGAAGGCGGGCTGGGTGAGCGGCATATATAAAAATATCTGGATTGAGCAGTTCCGCAAGATGTCACAGCTTGCCTATGAGCGGGCGGACAAGGTGACTTCTCTGTATGAGCACGCCAGGGAGCTGCAGCTTGATCTGGGCTGTCCGGAGCACAAGACTCAGGTCACACCCAATGGCATTGACATCGGGCGGTTTGCGGAGCTGCCGGGAAAGCAGCCGGAGGACGAGAAGTATATTAATATAGGGGCGGTGCTCAGAGTGACGCCCATCAAGGATGTGAAGACCATGATACGTGCCTTTGCCTTTGCCAAGGAGAAGGTGCCCGCGCTGAAGCTGTGGATCATGGGCCCCTGTGACGAGGATGAGGAGTATGCCAAGGAGTGCTATGAGCTTGTGGAGGTGCTGAAGGCGCAGGATATCGTGTTCACCGGCAGAATTGATGTAAGACAGTATCTGGGGCGGATGGATTTTACGATTC
Source organism: Acetatifactor sp. (assembly GCA_029055435.1). Taxonomy (GTDB): domain Bacteria; phylum Bacillota; class Clostridia; order Lachnospirales; family Lachnospiraceae; genus Acetatifactor. The sequence continues at coordinate 10,772 of JAIDDH010000013.1, read as the reverse complement.
TAACCAGTATCAGCGAGGGACAGCCCCTCACCATTCTGGAGGGCTATGCGGCGCACAAGCCCGTGATTGCCACGGATGTGGGAAACTGCCGTGAGCTGATTTACGGGGGAGGAGAGGACGACTGCGGAACGGCGGGAATTCTCACCCATATCATGAACACGGCAGAGCTCGCTGAGGGGATGGTGCAGCTTGCCCGCTCTAAAGAACTGCGGGAGCAGATGGGGGAGTGCGGCTATCGCAGAGTGGTGAGCAGATATCAGCTCACTCAGATGCAGGAGACATATGCGAGGATCTATGACGAAGTATATGATATGATGTACGAACAGAAATATGAGAAGACGGTAGACTGGGATAAGTAGGGGCGTTCAGGCTTGGGCGGAAGGGCCGCCCGGGCAGGGGGATTATTTGTATTCAGACACGCTAGCGCTCCGCGAAAAACGTAGCAGACGCTAAGCTTGACGAGCTGCTTGGCAGCTCGTGACCTCGCTAAGCGCTGACGTTTTTCAAGGGTCTTCATACAAACAATCCCCCTGCCCGGACTGGTCTGCCGCCAAGTCTGAATAGTAGGATAAGCAGACAAGTTCCAGTATAGTAAGCAGGAAAAAGGTTGCCTGCGCGGAAAGGTATCGAGAAGTATGGCAGGAATAGGAGTCAAGTTAAATAAAATATATGGTAAGCATACTATTACCACCAATCTGTTTGGTTTCAGTTATAGTACGATGATCACCATAGCGCCGATGTTTCTGGTTATTCTGGCTGTGCTTATCATGCAGATGTTGTTGGGGTTTTCCAAGGTGGGGTATGCGGGCAGGGAGTTGTATTCCTGTACGGTCTTGTATATCTTTATATTTGCGCTTCTGACGGCTTCGCCCTTTAACGCGGTGTTGTCCAGATATATGTCGGATGTGATTTACCGGGAGAGTTATGAGGATATTCTGGCCTGTTATTATCTGGGGCTGTTCATGAATATTGTTTTGAGCTGTATGCTGGGTATTCCGTTCTGTATTCGGGAGTATGTGGTGGGACATGTGGCTCTGCACTATGTGCTGGGCGGATACTGCGGTTATATGTCGCTGGTGCTGGTGTTTTATTCCATGCTGTATCTGTCTATCTGTAAGGATTATAGTAAAATTTCGTTCTTCTTCCTGATTGGTATGGTGGTGACGGTGCTGTTGTCGCTGGTGCTGGTAAAGCTGTTCTTTTTTGAGGTTACTTTTGGGATGCTGGTCTCGTTGGATGTGGGATTTTTGCTGATTGGGAGTCTGGAATTTGCGCTGGTGAGGAGCTATTTCAGGGAAAACAGCGGGAAGTACCGGGAGGTGCTGGGGTATTTTAAGGAAAACTGGCAGCTTGTCCTCACGAACTTTTTGTATAATTTGGGGCTGTTTATCCATAATTTTGTGTTCTGGACTACAGATATGCACATGGTGGTGGTGAAGTCTTTCGTGTGTATGACTACTTATGACATGGCAACCTGTATCGCCATGTTTACCAATATTTCTTCCAGTGTGATTTTTATATCGGGGGTGGAGATGCGTTTCCATGACCGGTATAAGAAATATTCGGAGGCGGTAATCGGCGGCAGGGGAATGGACATCCGCAATGCGAAGCTGCGTATGTTCGAGCAGCTTGCGGAGGAGCTGATGCGGCTGGTGCGTATTCAGTTCATTGTGTCGGTGGTAGTGTTTTTCCTGTGTATTATATTTATGCCGCAGTTGGGCTTCGGCGGGCTGGTGATGCAGATATATCCATGTCTGGCGGCGGGCTATTTCATCTTATTTACTATGTATGCGGCCATGATTTTCCTGTATTATTTTAATGATTTGAATGGAGCCATGGCCACGGCGGGCAGTTTCATTCTGGTGACGCTTCTGGCGTCAATCTGGGCCACCCGTCTCACGCCGATCTGGTATGGCGTAGGGTTGATCGTGGGGACGCTGGTGGGCTGGAGTGTGGCATATATAAGGCTTCGCAGGATGGAGAAAAATTTGGATGTGCATATTTTCTGCAGTGGTAGTATTATGAAGGCAGGACATGGCATTCAGCCTTCCAACAGAGTCTTTGAACGCAGGTAGCGGGTGGAGTAGGAAGCTGATAGCCGGAGCGGAAAAAAGGATGTTATGATAGAGAAGGAGGGGAAGGCTTTGGAACCGGGAGTGATTTTACGGATTATTTTAATTGCAGTGGGGGGCATATTGCTGGCGACGGTCATATCGTCTCTGGCAAAGCGGAAGATGACGGAGTCCTTTTGTCTCACATGGGGTTTGATTGCCATTATCATTATTCTGGCGGGGATATTGCTGCGGCCTGCGGAGTGGAATAAGTATATCAGCGGTACGGGAATGATGCTCCTTTTGATGATTGGCTTCTGTATTGTATACGGAGCGTATTTCATGAGCGGTAAGGTGTCGGATTTAATCAGAAAGAATATGGAGCTGGCCATGCAGGTGTCGCTGTTGAATCATGAGAAGGAGGAACTGCACAGGCGGCTCGATGAGCTCTCTGAAAAAATTGGAAATGAGAGTGACATAGAGGGTGGAATAGGATGAGGAAGAAGCTTCTTTTTGTGATTAACACTCTGGGGCATGCCGGAGCGGAGACCGCGCTGCTGGAGCTTCTGCGGAGACTGAGTCCGGAGGAGTATGAGATTTATCTCTATGTGCTCATGGGACAGGGGGAGATGGCGCGGGAGCTGCCTGCGTATGTGAAGCTCCTGAACACCCGATATGATGACAGTTCCGTGCTGAGCGGAGAGGGCAAGCGCAGGCTGCAGGGGAAGGTGCTGCGCGCGCTGTTTTCCCGGGGGACATTCCTGAGGCTTGCGCCTTATATGGCTGCGCAGTTTTTCGGGATGCTCCGAAATGGCAGGATATTGCCGGACAAGCTCTTGTGGAGAGCTATGTCGGATGGCGGAGAGCGCTTTGATATGCATTTTGATCTGGCGGTGGCCTATCTGGAGGGCGGTGCGACTTATTATGTGGCCGATCATGTGGACGCCCAGCACAGGGCGGCTTTCGTGCATGTGGATTATGTGCGGGCCGGTTATACCAGAGCGCTGGACAGAGGGTGTTATCTGAAATACGACAGGATATTTGCTGTGTCCGATGAGGTGAAGAAGGCTTTTCTGGGCGTTTACCCTGAGTGCGGGGAAGCGACGGATGTCTTTCACAATATCTTGGACGCGGAGGCTATACGGCGCAAGGCCGGGAGCGGAGAAGGCTTTAAGGATGGGTATGATGGAATGCGGATATTGTCGGTGGGGAGGCTCACCGCCCAGAAGGCCTTTGAGGTGTCCATTCAGGCGATGAAGCTTCTGAAAGAGCGGGGCGAGAGGGTTCGCTGGTATGTGCTGGGGGACGGTGACCAGAGGAGGACTTTGGAGGAACAGGTGCGGCGTCTCGGGCTGGAGGAGGATTTTTTGATGCCGGGGGCCGTGGACAATCCCTATCCCTATATGGCTCAGGCGGATATTTATGTGCATGCCAGCCGTTTTGAGGGAAAGAGCATAGCCATACAGGAGGCCCAGATACTGGGCAAGGCGATTCTGGTGTCGGATTGCAGCGGCAACAGGGAGCAGGTCACGGACGGAGTGGACGGACGGATGTGCGAGCTGACCCCGGAGGGGATTTGCGGCGGTATCATAGAGCTGCTTCATGATACGGAGAAGAGAGCGTGCTTCGGGCGTGCGGCGGCTGAAAGAAATACGGGAAATGAAGAGGAACTCGGGAAATTGCTTTCTATTATAGCGTAGTTATGGTGCAGCATACATAGTGTAACATCGCATTATATAGCGAGCGGATGAGAGGTGGCAGTGAGGGTGAAAAAAGAAGTATTGATTATTATGCCGGCTTACAATGAGGGGAAAAATATAGGCGCCCTTCTGGACAGACTGGAGCAGCCGGATATTGCGGATATTGCGGATTTACTGGTCATGAATGATGCCTCTAAGGATAATACGGGGGCCATCGTGAGGGACAGGAATCATGCCGTCATAAATCATGTATTTAATCTGGGTTACGGGAGCGGCCTGCAGGTGGGCTATAAATATGCAGTGGAAAAGGGTTATCGCTATGTGATTCAGATGGATGCGGACGGCCAGCATGACGCGGGTAATATCAAGACGATTCTGGAGTGCCTGACGACGGCGGACGAGCATGGGAAATGCCCGGATATCGTGCTGGGATCACGTTTTGTGGAGGGGAGTGTGGGGTATCCCACATCTCTTGTCAAGAAGATTGCCTATACGCTCTTCCGGATTCTGATACGGCTGGGGACAGGTAAACGGATCATGGACCCCACAACAGGGCTGCAGGGGCTGGACAGGAGGGCCTTCTCCTACTATGCCCAGTACAATCATTTCGACGATAAATACCCGGACGCCAATATGCTGATGCAGATGCTGCTTCTGGGATTTCGTGTGAAGGAGATTCCCGCCCTTATGCATGTGCGCCGGGAGGGGGTCAGCATGCACTCGGGCTTAAAGCCGGTGGTGTATATGTTCCGCATGATGTTTTCCATTATTGCGGTATGGATTAGAATCAAACTGTTTCATGTGGACGTGGAGGCTATGAATGAGGAAGGTGTTTCATAATCTGTGGGGGGAGAAGGAGCGTTGGGTTCTGCAGGCGGCGGATTTGACCGAACAGGCGAAGCCTCTGCCCAATCCCGCCAGAGGCTGGTATCAGATTTATACCTTTCAGGCGGAAGAGGAACCGGATCTGCATGAGCTGGCGTATTGTCTCGATGTGAATCAGACGCTGGCGCTGGTGTTTTTTGATATCGGCTTTTATCGGGATATGGACCTGGATTTGGACTGTCTGCGGCGTATGAGGGCGGTGCTGCATTTTTTTGCGGACAATCATAAGGATATCATATTGCGCGTCGCCTACGATCATCAGGGCAGGGCGCTGGAGCTGGAGCCTTTTACGTTTGAGCGGGTGCTGCGGCACATGGAGCAGATAGGAGAGGTATTGGCGGAATTTCCCCACGAGATTTTGGTCTGGCAGGGTCTTCTGGTGGGAAACTGGGGGGAGATGCACACTTCGCGTTTTTTATCAAGGGAGAAGCTGGGGCAGCTTCTGGAGATTCTGTATCACGGCAAGAGTCCACATACCTTTACAGCGGTCAGGAGGCCTGTGTACTATAGAATGCTGCAGGGAGATAAGGTGGGCGGCATGGGATTGTTCGACGATGGGATGTTCGGCTCCGGCAGCAATCTGGGGACTTTTGGCACTTATACCAGGGAGGCCGCAGGCTGGGGAGAGGCGTGGAGCCGCGAGGAGGAGCTTGCCTTTGAGGAGGAAATGTGCAGAAGGGTACCAAACGGCGGGGAAGCTGTGTACGGGGAAGATTACACGGAAGGACTCTCCGGGGAACGGATGGTGAGTGACCTGCGCAGAATGCATATCGCTTATCTGAACAGCAGGCATGATATAAGGATTCTGGATATGTGGAAGAAATGTCCTTTTCAAGGGCAGGGGCCATGGGCAGGAAGAAGTCTTTATGATTACATAGGCGCTCACATGGGATATCGTTTCCAGGTGAGGGAGGTTCAGATGTCTCCCGCGAGGGGAGCCCGGCGGGGGATGTATCGGGTGGAGCTCGTGATTGAGAACTGCGGCTTCGGGAATCTCTGTCAGGAGGCGGAGCTGTATCTGGAGTGGACGGATGAGACCGGGCGCCTGCAAAGGCAGCGTCTGGAATGTGATTTGCGGGAGCTGGACGGCGGTTGTACGCAGTCGATAGACTGTCTTGTGCAAGGCTGTGAATGTACATTATATCTGGCGGCAAGGCGGAAGTGGGACGGCGCGCCCATACGGTTTGCCAATGTGTCCGATGAGGCGGGCAGAACGATTCTGGGCAGTCTGTGCAGGCAGGCGCTCTAGACGATTACAGGAGGTATGCAGTTGACTACACTATATTGGCTCTTGGAATACGGAAAGGTATTTCTGGCATATATGTTCATAATGTTTATCTGGCCCTCCGTGGTATTCCACCGGTTTTTGCGGGGGAGGAGCCTGACCTTTCGCTTCGGGTTCTGTGTCACTTTTCAGACCGTTCTGATCAATACCGTGGTGTTGTTGCTGGGGCTGATTCATCTGTTGCAGCCTCTGATGGTGCAGATTTTGTTCTATGCCACCTTTTTGTGCGTCCTTGTGCGGGATGTGCAGTGGGGTGAAAAGCAGTATAAGAAGCTGCGCCATCTGATCAAAGGCACTTATGGTATAAAGAAGCTGCTTGCGGATGTGGCTGCGCTGATCGGAGGGAAATTAAAGGCTGAGTGGGAAAAGTTTCTGAGGATGATGCAGGGCAGATGGTGGGAGTATGGACTGCTCTCCGTTATTTTGATATACGGGACCGTCTATTTTTCCTATGGCGCTTTTCAGGATTATTCTTATGGATTCGGTGATATGTACCCACATAATGCGTGGATATACGGTCTGGCGCAGGGGCAGATTTTCACCGCCGGCGTTTATCCCGAGGGAATGCACTGCTTTCTCTATGCCATGCACACGTTGTTTGGAATCCGTATCTACAGTTGTCTGCTGTTCACCGCGGGCATCCATATATTGATTTTTCTGTTGTCAGCGTATGTTTTGTTCAAGGAGGTGTTCCGCTGGCGTTATACGCCGATGCTTGCGCTGGCGGCCTTTCTGACGGTGGATGTGGTGTGTATCAATGAGATATACAGTATGTCCCGTCTGCAGTGGACACTGCCGCAGGAATTCGGTCTGTTCACACAGTTTTTGTGCGCGGCTTTTCTGGTGCGGTATCTGCGTCTGGCAGGGCCTGCGAGAAAGCCCGAGGGCGGCTATATGGCGGTGTTCTTTAAGTCCTATCGCCCGATCCACATTCCGGGGGCGGCTGAACGCCCGCCGGAGTATACAAAGAACTTTTGGGATGAGAATCTGCTGGTCTTTCTGCTTGCGCTGGCGGCTTCTCTGGCGATTCATTTTTATGTCACCATTATGGCGTTCTTTTTGTGTATCGCTTTTGTCCCCGCAGCACTGTTCAAAATCCTGAATCCCAAGCGCCTGATACCTCTGGTGACGGCGGCTTTCTGTGGATTTTTCATCGCAGTGGTACCCATGGGGGGCGCGCTGGCTTCCGGTATTCCCTTTCAGGGCTCCATCGGCTGGGCCATGAGTGTCATCAACGGCACAGAGGGCGAGGGTGGCGGAGAAATCATTCTGGATGAATCCGGCGAAGAGATCACAGGAAATATATTTGACAGTTTCCGAGAGAATCAGGATAGTAAAAATGATGGCGGCGCGGAGAACCCGGGACAGCCTGGGCAGTCCGGACAAACCGGGCAGGATGGGCAGATGTCGCCTGGGCAGGAGTATCCCGGGGCGGAGTCGTTCGGGGCAAAGCCGAAGCTTTCTCTGGGGCAGCGCATGGAGCGGCTGGGGGAGGCTCTGTGGAATAAGCTGCAGGCACTTTATAATGACGGGTATGTGACGTTGTATCGCCAGGAGCGGGCGGAGCTGATCGTGTTCTGGACCATCGCGGCGTTCGTTTTGTGGCTGGCGGCCCGGGTGTTCCTCACCGGCATCGGTCTGATCAAAGGAAGTGAAGAATATGATCCTGCCAGTGTGGACGGATATTTTTCCCTGACGCTCTCCTCAGTGATTTTCATGGCGATATACTGCGCTCCCAGTCTGGGGCTCCCCGCGCTGATTGCGGGCTCGAGGCTTTGTTCTGTGACGCAGCTTCTGATACTGGGAGCCATGATGGTTTTTATTGATCTGCTTATGAGTGTGGCCATGCCCCGGATGCCGGAAGTCGTGGTCCGGGCGGTCCCTATATTGTGTGTGGCGGCAATTTATCTGGGGACGATAGTGACGGGAACTTTCCACGGCTATCTCTATTACGAACTGACCCGATATAATGCGGCGGTGATGGTGACTTATTCAATCACCAACAGGCTGCCCGAGGGCAGCTTTACGGTGGTGTCCACCGTGGACGAGCTGTATCAGCTCAATCAGTACGGCTATCATGAGGAGGCTATCACCCTCGTGAACAGTAGCGATGATGAGGAATATACTCTGCCTTCTGAGCATGTGTTTATCTATGTGGAGAAAAAGCCGCTGGAATACGCGCAGAGCCATTTCTTTACAGGGCCTAAGTGGCTTGCATGGGAGAAATATCCAGCTTATTATGAAACTTTTGTGAGTCAGTGTCCCGATATCACGTCCTCGCAGATTACTATGGATGGGGAGGTCTATCAGGGAAAATTTGCGAATTCCTCCCGCGTCTATTCTGATCTGGAGCAGCGGACCATGCTGGAATCCAAGCTGTATCTGTGGTGCAGGGAGTTTGAGCGCCTGTATCCCGGAGAGCTGCACACTTATTATGAGGACGATGATTTTGTGTGCTATTATATCAGGCAGAATGCTCTGAGCCTGTATTCTTTCGGAATTCTGTGACTGGAGAGGGCAGATGAAAAACGATTTGATGGAAAAAGGGAAGAAAGGGCGACCAGGGCTGGTCGCTATGCTGCTCCCGGTATGCATCCTGCTTGTGGCATGTGTTCTGCTCACAGCGTGTATTCTGCATCTGAGGAGTGAGCTTGAGCAGAACCGTCAGAGCCTGCTGGATGCCAGAGGCCATGGGGAAGTGACTGCGCAGAGTGGGCAGTTTACGGAGTCCGCGAGACAGTTGAACAATCCGGGCAGAGGCTTTTATTATATGCATGGTTTTCGGATCAGTGACGGGGAGGCAGACTATAGGGAAGAGATCGCAAAGAGATTCTGCCGGGATGAGGACACCAGGCTTGCCATGATACAGGTGAATCTTCAGGCCTACAGGGACAAGCCCATATCTGAGGAGGGTTTGGACAATCTGGAGAATCTGTTCCGGGCGCTGGAGGCGGTGGACAAGCAGTTTGTCGTGAGATTTCTGTATGATTGGGACGGAGAGATTGACGCGTATGAGCCTGAGGAGCTGGAGGTGATTCTGGAGCACATCAGGCAGGTAGGGCCCATATTGCAGAAGCATAAGGATATCATTTTTACGCTGCAGGGGCTCTTTATCGGCAACTGGGGTGAGATGAACGGGACGGAATTTGCCAATCAGGAAGATATAAGAAGGCTGGCGGAACAGCTTTATGAGGCTACCGGCGGAGAGGTCTTTCTGGCGGTGCGCATGCCCATGCAGTGGCGGATGGCCACGGGACTGGAGTGGCCGCCGGAGAGCGGGGCATCCTATGATGGTCTTGCGTCGAGACTTGGTCTCTATAATGACGGTATGCTGGGGAGCTGGAGCGATTACGGTACTTATGGCGACCAGTCGAAGCTGGAGCACGGGTATTTTACTTATTGGAACCGGGAGGAGGAGCTGGAGTTTCAGGAGGAGCTGTGTAAGACGGTGCCCATAGGCGGGGAAGTCATAGTGGACAATCCCTACAATGATTTTGAGAATGCGCTGGCCGATATGAAGCGGATGCATGTGACCTATCTCAACAAGGATTTTGACAAAAATGTGTTGAATAAATGGGCGCAGTATACGATTTCCGAGGAGGGCTGTTTTTATGGGATGGACGGCCTGAGCTATATGGAGCGGCATCTGGGGTATCGGCTTCTGATTGCGGATGCGGCATTAAATTATGAGTTTCAGGAGGATGTGCTGTCTGTGGCAGTGAGGATGCAGAATGTGGGATTTGCCCCGCTGTATCGTCCGGTGACGGCAAGGATTTTAGTGGTGGACGGCGAGACGGGGACGATATCTTCTTATGCGGCAGAGCATGAGCTGGAAACTTTGACCGGTGGGAATGATGCAGCGCATCTGGCGGAGGTCTGTGCGGATATCTCCCTTGTAGGGGAGACGGCCGGGCAGTACGAGCTGTATATGGATATCGTGGACGAAGCTTCAGGGGAGCGGATTCTTCTGGCTAACGAACAGGAGCCTGAGGAGTATGGATATTGGATCGGAACCGTGGAATTACAGCCTGTGGAGGAGATCGCGGCAGATGAGGAGGTGAGTGAGAGTTGGAGCAGATTGATTTTGTGGTGACCTGGGTGGACGGAGCCGATGAGGCGTGGAGACAGGAGAAGGCAAAGTACAGTCAGGCGGCAGGGGATGACGACCGCAGGGAGCGGTACCGGGACTGGGAGCTTTTGCGCTATTGGTTCAGAGGTGTGGAGCAATATGCCCCCTGGGTCAGAAAAATATATTTTGTTACATGGGGACATCTGCCAAAGTGGCTGGACACACAGAATCCCAGATTGGAAATTGTCCGGCATGAGGATTATATACCGGAAGAGTATCTGCCCACTTTCAACAGTAATGTGCTGGAGATTTATCTGCATAAAATAAAGGGGCTTTCAGAGCATTTTGTGTATTTTAACGACGATATGTTCCTGCTTGACAGGGTGAAGCCGGAGGATTTTTTCCGGGACGGAAAGCCCTGCGATATGCTGGCGCTGCAGGCGGTGGTGGCCAACCCTTCCAACCCGGTGATGTCATATCTGTATCTGAATAATTCACTGGTGCTGGCCAGGCACTTCGACAAGCGGCAGAATATGAAAAGCCAGCCGGGCAGTTATTTCAGGATTGGGTATCCGCCCACACGCTTCTGGTATAATGTGCTGGAGCGGGCCTTTCCGCTCTACACGGGTTTTTACACGGTACACGGGCCGTCCCCTTTCTGTAAGCGTACCTTTCAGGAGGTATGGGAGAAGGAGGGCGATGTCAGGAGGGCCATGTCCGGCAATCGCTTTCGGAGCAGAAGCGATGTGACTCAGTATCTGTTTCGGGAGTGGCAGAAACTG
>JAIDDH010000129.1 GCA_029055435.1 Acetatifactor sp. | reverse complement strand
AAGATACAATCTTTTCTTCTTCTCATAAAATCCCAGCATCCGGCCCGCCATTCATCCGCTTCTTCAATAAAGAAATCAGAAGAGAAGCACAACTTGACCAATGAATTTGGGGGACAGTCCTTATCTTTCAGTTCATAAGTTGTTTTGCCTTTTGTAATGATTGTAGTATCCCTGCCATATCTCTGATCCATCTTATATACAAAACAATTTTTACAGCCTGGACTTACCTTTTTACAGCCGTGCCAGGGATTCCATGGGATTGCTTTTTCAATTTCTATGTTCTGCATAATTTTATCCTTTCAAAGCCCAAATTGTCCAATATATAATACCATAAAAACATGAACATTCCTACTGTGCTGTCTCAACCTGTGCTGATTTTAACTTTTCCCCTGTATTTTTCCAATCAAGAATGTGAATATAGTAATGGCCCCAGTTTTATGGTATAATGTGTCCATATTCGAGGCAGGAGGCGGCCGAATGGCCATCCATACCGTGATTGCGTAGCAATCATGGTATAATTAACTGCATGTGAATTATTGAAGGGTAATAAAAGCAGTTCGCTTTTCCGATTCCTGAGCTTATCAATCATTCAATAAACGGAGGATAAAAAGAATGTGGGTTATTATAATTACCGGCATAATAGGCATGCTTTTCATAGGAGGATTGGCATATCAGTGGTCCGGGCCCGTGCTTGCGGCCCGAAAGGGAAGGCAGGTGGATGTGAGGGTGCGTTCCTGTGTGCAGAAAGAGATTCCGGGAAGAGTAAGCTGGCAGCCGACAGTATACTATGAAGTGATAGTCGATTTCTATGGCTTAAACGGCGAAGCCCTTATGGGAAGCATACAGAGTGAAACTCCGTATATGCAGGGTGATGTGATTCACTGCCGCTATCTGGATAAGACAGGCTTTCTCCTGTCGGAGACGGCGACCGAGGTTCAGACAAAGGCAAAGTACAAGCTTTTACTGCTTCTGTTCTTTTTCATTGCTTTTGTGGGGATGCTGGTGCCGGCATTATGGAATGTGGAAGGTGAGAAACATTGGGAATTCCATTTTGGCTCGTCCCCGGAGAGCACTGAAAAGACAGCTGTATTGGAGTTGTCCTGCTACTATGAAGATACCGAAAGGGAAATCTTTAACTATTGGATTTATCTTAATGAAGACGGAAGCGGGCGTATACTGCTCTTTCCCATGAAAACGGTGAGCGAAAAAGATATTGATCAGGAAATTCAGTTTACGGTTTCTCAGGACAACATGAAAGAAATAACGCGGTGGATACAGAAAACAGATGTGGAAAACCTGACACAGGGAGCCCATCGGACCGGGGAAACCATGGCATATGTCTTTCTGCAGATATACGGTGATGGAGAGCAGTATAGCGGGGCAGGCTACTGTGATGAAGGGATTTACGAAGATATATACGGGCTGATTCAGAAAAGTGTACCCGCCGATGTGTGGAAAGAGATGGAGAAGCGGGAAACAGCGTATTATCAGAGGTAAACATTTATTTACTGTCAAATATGGAATGTGTGGAGGAGATAAATGATAACTTATATTCTATTGGGCATATTTGTAGTGGTTTTTGTTGGAAATTTATGTTACTGGATAGTCGGGCTGGGGTCTGAAGCCGGTATAGGCAGACCGGTGGATGTAAAGGTGATTTCCTGTGAACATAAGAACGGGGTGGAAAACGGCCTGTACTATGAAACGAAGGTGGATTTTCGCGGCGAAAACGGCGAAAACCTTGTCAAAACCATGCAGAGTGCAAAAGAGTATATGCCGGGCGATATGATTCGCTGCCGGTATCTGGAGAAAAGGGATTTGCTGTTTGAAGAGATGACGCCCGAGATGCGAAAGCAGTCAAGGAACAGTGGTCTGGTGTTTCTTGTCATTTTTCTTATTGTTGCAGGGCTTGTGGCGGTGGTGATGGTGGGAGGAATGCCCCAAGGAGCAGATCGGCTGTTTACATATTTGATCAGCATCCTGTTTATGGGGGTCGGTGTTTTCGGCATCTACGGCAAAATCCAAATGAAGCAAAGTATGCATGACATGATTTCGCTGCCCGGTATACAGATGGATTATACGATACGCCGGGACAGGGCAAGTGCGGGGCGTACAATATTAATCTATAATCCTGTCTATGAGTACGAGTGGGAAGGAGAGAAAAGACGGATTGTAGGTCCCGTGGGAAGAAGTGGAAAAAAGTACCGTACCATAGGCAGAAAAGTGCATATTCTTGTGGATCCGCATACAGGAGAAGCGGTCTGCCGGGAGGATGAAAAGACGAAGGGAAACTTATGTTTTTTATTTGGAATCATAGGTCTCGCTGTTTTTGCCCTGTTGTTGGCGCAAAGATTTGGTGTGCTATCTTAAGCGTCTTTGTTCACAGACGTACAGACAGAGCCGTACAGGGGGGAAACGAATGAAAACATATAAGGTATTGGTGATATCAACGATTGTATTGATTTTAGTGACTGGAGCGGCTTTGGTGCTTCGCGTTGGGGGGACATGGGAAGAGCAGGGAGAGCCGGCAGGGACAGAGACGACAGGGACAGAGCCGGAGACAACAGAGGTTCTTTCGGCGGTGGCGGATGTTCAGCCTGACAGCCAGCCTTCCGGCGATCAGGTTGAGACAACGGAGAATGACGTGCAAGAGGCTGATGAGGAAATGCCGCCGGAAGGAATTGACCATCTGGGGATTGACTGGGGAGGGGACAAATACATACGGGATGGAGAAATCATCCTGAACGAGGGCATATACCGGGCGCAGGAGGATGGCATTTATCTTGTAAACGGAGAGGAGCAGACCTGTATCTGGGCAGGTTACATTCACTTGGAGTTTCCCTGGGAGGGTAAGGTTTTAGAGAGTTTTAGGCATGAAAACGGTGATAGGGTTCTTTTATGGATCGCGGATGCGGACTATGAGGAGGGCGGAGCCGAGTGGAAGCCGGACAGTGTGATGTGGCTGAATACCAATAGTAAACAAAGTGGCATAATGATAGTGTCAGAGTTTCCCTTTGTGGAAGATATCGGAGAGCTGTGGATCGGAAATGTAGACATACAGAAAGGCTGTCTGGCGTTTGGCAATTACACTGCGGAGGGAAATCGGGAGTGGTATACCTGTCCGTTTCCGGTGTCCGCCCCCGGCTATCAGGGGAAGGAACCTGAGAGGATGAGTGCGGAGGAAAGGGAGGAATACGGGAGGCAGGTCAGTGAATATCTGCGTGCGCACCCCGGGGAAGTCATGGATGTATCCGTGCGGGATGTAAATGGCACAAAGGCATGGCTTGATCTGGACGGGAACGGAAGCGTGGAGGAGATTGAACTATGGCCGGAGGAGGCGTATTGCCGGGGACACTATGTCGATTTGCTGGCGGGCGCTTCCCTGAGAATGGGCGATGGTATTGACGGAGTGGGGTATAGCTATGGCGCGAATCTCACCAATTACCTCTATGCGGTAAGTCTCGATGGACAGGAGATTTTGATTATGCTGCATGAGGAGGGACCCAGCGATGATCCTGTGAGTACGTTTTTCCGCTATGAGAACGGTACACCGACAGGGATTGGTGCGATAGAATCGTTTGTGGGGAGTGGCTCTATTGAGAATGGTGACATTCATACGGCAGAGCGCTGGGATATCATCGAGTCGGGATATCTGGAATTTACTTACCGGCTGAATGCGGAATACCGGCTGGAGCGTGTGGAGGAGGAAATACACGAGGTTTTAAGGTCATATTGGGAGGGGAACCCTCTCGTGCTGTTGACGGAACTGCCGATTCATGAGACTCCCGGCGGAGAAATCACAGGGCATTTGGAGCCGGGAGAGGTGAAATACTCTTTGGCATGTCTGGGCCAAGAGGGAGAGTCCGACTGGATTTATATGGAGGGTGGCGGAGCTGCCGGCTGGGTGGAGGTAGACCCTTATGGGCATATGGTGGATTTGGGAGATGATGTGGATTCTCGGGATGCCTTTGCGGGACTGCAATTTTTTGGTTAAAGGAGAAGAAATGTTATGATGCCCGAAAGCGGGGAATGGAGGAGCATATGAAATTGATATCATGGAATGTGAACGGAATCAGAGCCTGTCTACAGAAGGGTTTTATGGATTTTTTTGAGGAGGCGGACGCGGATATATTCTGTCTTCAGGAGACGAAGCTGCAGGCGGGGCAGCATGATCTGGAGCTGCCCGGCTATCATCAGTTCTGGAATTATGCGGAGAAGAAGGGGTATTCGGGCACGGCGCTTTTCACGAAGCGAGAGCCTTTGAATGTGACTTACGGAATCGGTGTGGAGGTCCATGACCATGAGGGGCGCGTCATCACGGCGGAGTATGAGGACTTTTATATGGTGACGGTGTATACGCCCAATTCCCAGAGAGAGCTGACAAGGCTGGACTATCGCATGGAGTGGGAGGCGGCTTTTTTATCCTATGTGAAGGATTTGTCTGAGAAGAAGGGCGTGATCTTCTGCGGTGATCTGAATGTGGCCCATAAGGAGATTGATTTGAAGAATCCCAAGACCAATCACAAGAACGCGGGCTTTACCGATGAGGAGAGGGCCTGTTTTACGAAGGTGCTGGAGAACGGTTTCATCGATACCTTCCGCCATTTTTATCCCGATGTGACGGACGCTTACTCCTGGTGGTCTTATATGGCAAACGCCAGAGCCAAGAACGTGGGCTGGCGTATCGACTATTTCGTGGCTTCCGAAAATATGAGGGACAGGCTGGTGGATGCGAAGATTCATCCTCAGATCATGGGTTCCGATCACTGTCCCGTGGAGCTGGATATCCGATAAAGCAGGGAGCATACAAATGAGTTTAAGTTTTTATTTCGGCCCATCGGGAGCGGGCAAGAGCAGGCGGCTATATACCGAGACGCTTGAACGGGCTGCAGCGAATCCGGGGCAAAATTTTCTGGTAATCGTGCCGGATCAGTTTACCATGCAGACGCAGAAGGAGCTTGTGACGCTGTCGGAGCGGGGCGGCATCCTGAACATCGACGTCCTGAGCTTCGGGCGGTTAAGCCACCGTATTCTGGAAGAGGTCGGCTGGGAGAATGTGCCCGTGCTGGACGACACCGGCAAGAGTCTGGTGCTGCAGCGGGTGGCGGCGGGGCTTCAGGACCAGCTTCCCGCGCTGGGCGGGCTTTTGAACAGGCAGGGTTATATCCATGAGGTAAAAAGCGCTATCTCGGAGTTTATGCAGTATGGCGTCGGCACAAACGACATGTCCCGGCTGATTGATTTTGCCGCGGGGCGTGAGGCGCTGGTGCAGAAGCTCCGGGATCTGGAGGTGCTTTATAAGAGCTTTGTGGACTATATACAGGGAAATTTCATCACCACGGAGGAGAAGCTGGATGTGCTGGCGCGCTCGTTGGAGAAGTCACGGCTGCTTCCCGGAAGCGTGGTGATTTTTGACGGCTTTACAGGTTTTACCCCCATCCAGAACCGGGTGATTCAGGAGCTCATGCGTCTGTGCGGGGAAGTGATTGTGACGGTGACTCTGGGGGATGGAGAGAATCCCTATGTGCCGGACGGGGAGCAGCGTCTGTTTCATCTGAGCAAGAAGACGGTGGCGGATCTGGAGCGTCTGGCGCGGGAAGCGGGTGTAGACAGGGCCCGGGATGTCTTTCTGACAAAGACGGGACAGCGGGATTGGACAAGGCAGTTTGGCAGGGAGACCATTCTGTGCGAAAACCGCAGGCATCGCTTTGCCGACGCTCCGGCGCTGGAGCATTTGGAGGGGAATCTGTTCCGCTATCCGTATGAGATATATGCTGGGTCGCAGAGAGAAATCCGTCTGTTTGAGACACTTTCTCCCCGGGAGGAGGTGCATCAGACCGGGCTGGAGATCTGCCGGCTGCTCCGGGAGGAGGGGCTGGCTTATCGGGATATAGCCATTGTCATCGGAGATCTGGAGGGCTATGCGCCCTATGTGGAGTCTGAGTTTGAGCGCATGGGGATTCCCTGCTTTCTGGACCGCACCAGAGGGATTGTGCTGAATCCCATGATCGAGTATATCAAGAGCGCGCTGGAGCTCTTTGAGCGGGATTTTTCGTATCAGGCGGTGTTTCATTATCTGAGAAGCGGTCTGGCGGATATGGAGCCGGAGGATATCGACGAATTGGAGAATTACTGTCTGCAGACGGGTATTCGGGGCTATCGGAGCTGGAGCCGCAGCTTTACTCGCAAGACTGCACAGATGGGGGAGGATGAGGAGGAGCTTGCTCATTTGAATGAGCTGCGCGGACAGCTCATGGAGCAGGTGGAAATGCTGCACACACTGCATAAAAAAGACAGGGCGCCTGCGGAGGAGTATGTGGACAGGCTGTATGACTTTCTGGTGGCGAACCGGGTACAGCAGAAGCTCGTGGAGTATGAGAGACGATTTGAGGAGTCTCTGGAGCTCTCCCGGGCGAGGGAATATGCCCAGATTTATCGGCTGGTGATGGAGCTTCTGGAGCAGGTGCATCAGCTTCTGGGACAGGAGGCGGTGACGCTGGAAGAATTCCGGGATATTCTGGAGTCGGGCTTCGGGGAGATTGAGGTGGGAGCCATTCCTCAGAATGTAGACCGCATCACGGTGGGAGATATGGAGCGCACCCGATTAAAGCAGGTTGAGGTCTTGTTTTTTCTGGGTGTGAACGACGGGAATATCCCAAGGAATACATCCAAGGGCGGTGTGATTTCCGATATGGACAGGGAATTCTTACGGGAGTCCAATCTGGAGCTTGCGCCTTCGCCCAGGCAGCAGATGTATATTCAGCGCCTATATCTGTATCTGAATATGACCAAGCCCTCGAAGCGTTTGTATCTGTCTTATTCCAGAGTAAACAGCGCCGGAAAGAGTCTGCGCCCGTCTTATCTGATCGAGGTGGTACAGAATATTTTCCCGGGGCTCTCGGTGGAGTTTCCCGCGAATATGCCCGCGGCGGAGCAGATTGTCAATCCTTTGCAGGGCAGGGAGTTTCTGGCCGGGAAGCTGCGGGAATATGCGGAGGGCGTCATCGGAGACAAATCGGCGCGGACAGAGTTTTTCACGATTTATCAGGTCTTCGGGGAAGGGGCGGCCTGCGCGGACAGAGAGCGGCTCACGGAGGCGGCTTTTGCCAGATATCGGGACACGGGGCTGTCCCGCATGGTGGCCCGCCTGTTGTACGGGCGGCATCTGCAGAACAGCGTCAGCAGACTGGAGACCTTCGCGGCCTGTGCCTATCGTCATTTCCTGCAGTATGGTTTATCCCTGCGGGAGCGGGAGGAGTTCGGCTTTGAGACCGTGGACATGGGAAATGTGTATCACGCGGTGCTGGAGCGTTTCGGCGGGCAATTGACAGAGCATGGCTATACATGGTTTGACTTCCCGGAGGAGTTCGGGGAGCAGGCGGTGAGAGAGGCTCTGGAGGCTTATGCGGCAGTGTACGGGGATACGGTGCTCTACAGCAGTGCCCGCAACGAGTACGCCTTGACGCGCATGGGGAGGATTCTCACCCGCACGGTGTTCACGCTTCAGGAGCAACTGAGAAAAGGGAGTTTTCAGCCGGAGGAGTATGAGCTTTCCTTCCGGTTTGCTTCAGATTTAGAGAGTATTCATGTGACGCTCTCCGAGGATGAGCGTATGCACCTGCAGGGCCGTATCGACAGAATCGACACGGTCCGGGATGAAGAGCATGTCTATGTGAAGGTGATTGACTACAAATCCGGGAATCGTCAGTTTGATCTGGTGGCGTTGTATTACGGGCTGCAGCTGCAGCTTGTGGTCTATATGAACGCGGCGCTGGAGCTGGAGGCGCGCAAATACCCGGACAAGGAGATTGTCCCGGCGGCGCTTCTCTATTACCATATCGACGATCCCACGGTGGAGACGGCGGTGGAGCTCTCGGAGGAGGAGTTGCAGGCGCAGATTGCAGGGCAGCTCAGAATGAACGGTGTGGTGAACGGGGATTCGGGAATTGTGGAGAAGCTGGATCACACCATGGAGAGCAGGTCGAGTGTGATTCCCGTGGAGAGGAAGAAGGACGGGAGCTTCAGCGCCCGCTCAGGTGTCATGAGCAGCGAAGAGCTGCGGCTTGCGTCCGATTATGTAAACAGGAAGATACGGGATATCGGGCAGCAGATGCTGGACGGCTGTATCAGCGTCAATCCCTATGAGAAGGGAGCGACGGAGGCTGCCTGCACATATTGCGCGTACAAAAAGGTCTGCGGTTTTGACAATTCCATTCCGGGATATACGAGACGCAGGCTGGAGGAGCTGGACAAAGAGACGGTTTTGCAAAGGATGCGGGAGGAGACGATTTGAGATTCACACCGGAACAGGAGCAGGTGATACAACTGCATAATCGGAATATTCTGGTGTCTGCGGCGGCGGGCAGCGGCAAGACGGCGGTGCTTGTGGAGCGTATCGTCCGGATGGTCTGCGATGAGGCGCATCCGGTGGATATCGACAGGCTGCTGATCGTGACCTTTACCAATGCGGCGGCTGCGGAGATGCGGGAGCGCATCGCTCTGGGAATCGCCGCCGCGCTGCGGGAGCACCCGGAGTCAGAGCATATTCAGCGGCAGTCCACGCTGCTCCACAATGCGCAGATCACCACCATCGACAGTTTCTGTCTCTTTATCATACGCAATCATTTTCATGAGATCGGGCTGGACCCGGCCTTTCGTGTGGCGGATGAAAATGAAGTCAAGCTGCTTGCGCAGGAGGTTTTGGCAGAGCTTCTGGAGGAGTGTTATGCGGAGGGCAGTCCGGAGTTTCTGCACTGTGTGGAGTTCTTCTGTCCCGGAGGGCGGGAGCGGGTGCTGGAGGAGGATATCTTAAGTCTGTCCGGCCATGCGGCGAGCTGTCCGTTTCCCGAGGAGTGGCTGAACGCCCGCAGACAGGACTATGGGGCGGAGACGGCGGCGGAGCTTCTGGCGGGGGATGCGGGGCAGTATCTGAAGCGCTGTGTGGACGCCATGCTGGATGGTTGCGTGGAGAAGCTTCTGGAGGTGCAGCGTCTGTGCGACAGTCCCGACGGTCCTTATATGTATGGGGCGCTGGTGGAGGAGGAGCTGGATGCGCTGCAGGCGCTACGCAGGCAGGATTCTCTGGCGGAGTACAGTGTGCGTATCCCGGCTTTTGCATTTGGCAGACTGCCCGTGAAGAAGGATGAGAGTGTGTCTTATTCAAAGCGGGAGCGGGCGAAGGCGCTTCGGACACAGGTGAAGGATATTCTGCAGGATATGGGAGCAGCATTCTTTCAGACGCCCGCGGAGCTTGCAGCCGCTCAGTCCAAGGCCTGCGAGACGGCCGTGAATACGCTGATCGACCTGACTCTGGAGTTTGACCGCAGAATGAGACAGTGTAAGCTGGAGCGGAAGATCATCGATTTCTCCGATATGGAGCATTATGCGCTGGAGATTCTGCTGGAGCGGGACGGGGAAGAGGTGAAGCCCGGCAGAGTGGCCAGAGAGTATGCGCAGTATTTTCAGGAAATTCTCATAGACGAGTATCAGGACAGCAATCTGGTGCAGGAGTATCTTCTGAAGGCGGTGTCCGGGGAGGCGCAGGGACGCTTTAACCGCTTTATGGTGGGGGACGTCAAGCAGAGTATCTACCGATTCCGTCTGGCGAGACCGGAGCTCTTTCTGGAAAAGTATGAGCACTATGAAGAGAACGGCGAAACCTGCTGCCGCATCGATCTGAGCCGGAATTTCAGGAGCCGTCCTCAGGTGGTGGACACGGTGAACAGTGTTTTTCGCAGGATGATGAGCCGCAGAATCGGCGGCATCGACTATGACGACCGGGCGGCGCTGTACGCGGGAGCGGAATATCCCGAAGCGTCGGACAATCAGAGTGAATTTTTGCTGGTGGAGAAGCCGGGCAAAGGGGAAGAGCTGAACGCGAGGCAGGTGGAGGCGCTGGCCGTGGCAAAACGTATCAAGGAGCTGCGGCGGGGCTTTCAGGTGCTGGACAAGGAGAGCGGAAAGCTGCGCCCGGTGCGTTATTCGGACATGGTGATTCTGCTTCGGGCCACCCAGGGCTGGGACGAGGAATTCAGGGCGGTGCTGGAGCAGGAAGGCATCCCTGTCTATATCACGGCCAAGACCGGATATTTTGCCGCCACTGAGGTGCAGGAGCTTTTGCAGGCGCTGCGGGTGCTGGATAATCCCAGACAGGATATACCGCTGTATGGCATGTTGAAATCCGTATTCGGAGGCTTTTCGGAGGAGGAAATTGCGCTGCTTCGCGCGGGCGGCGGCAGGCTTTCTCTGTATGAGGCACTGTGCGTCTGGGAGCGGGGAGAAAATCAGGAAT
Organism: Acetatifactor sp.; assembly: GCA_029055435.1. Taxonomy (GTDB): domain Bacteria; phylum Bacillota; class Clostridia; order Lachnospirales; family Lachnospiraceae; genus Acetatifactor. The sequence continues at coordinate 1,885 of JAIDDH010000129.1, read as the reverse complement.
CTGAGCAGGAAGCCGGTCTGGCGGATGAGGGACTGCGGGAGAGAGTGAGAGGATTTCTGGAGAAGCTGAGGCGCTACCGCAGCTATACGGTTTATATGCCCATCCGCGAGCTTCTGCAGAGGCTGGTGGAAGATCACGATTATCTGAATTATGTGACGGCGCTGCCTGCGGGCGGCAAGCGCAGGGCCAATGTGGAGATGCTTTTCACCAAGGCTTCCGATTTTGAGAAGACCAGTTATTTCGGTCTGTTTCATTTCGTGCGTTACATGGAACAACTGGAAAAGTATGATGTGGACTACGGCGAGGCGGATATGCTGGACGAGAACGCGGATGTGGTGCGCATCATGAGCATTCATAAATCGAAAGGACTGGAATTTGCAGTGACCTTTGTGTCGGGTCTGGCAAAGCGCTTTTCCGTGCGGGATTACAGTCAGGCCATGATTGCGGATATGGATATGGGCGTGGGCGTCACCTATGTTCAGCCCGAGAAGCGTGTGCGCAATAAAACGCTGCGTCAGAAGGTAATCGCAAGGAAGATGCGGGAGGAAAATCTGGCGGAGGAGCTTCGCGTGCTCTATGTGGCGCTGACCAGAGCCCGGGAAAAGCTGATTCTGACTGCCGCGCTGGACAATGCGCAGGAGAAGTGGGAGGCGGCGAAAGAGTATCCCGCGGAGATGCTCAGTTATCCCGATTATATAGAGGCCGGGAGCTATCTGGATTTTCTGATGCCCATTCTGGCCGGGACCGATCTGCAGGTGAGGATTGTGGGCAGGGAGGACTTGGAGGCGGAGGCGCTTACGGAGCAGTTTGACATGGCGGGCGGTCTGGAGGCGCTGCGGTATGCCGCAGATTATGCGGATGAGGCCGCGGCAGAGAGGCTGCGGGACAGACTTGGCTTTATGTATCCTCATCAGAATTTAGAGAATCTTTATACCAAAACTACGGTTTCAGAGCTGAAGATTGCGGCCATGGCTGACCGGGATGAGGCGGCTTTTCACGCTTTTGAGGAACGGGAGGTCGTGCCTTATATTCCTGCGTTTCGCAGGGAGCGGGAGAAGGTGAGCGGCGCAGTCCGCGGAAACGCTTTCCATCGGGCCATGGAGCTTCTGAATTTTCAGCAGATTTTGGAAGGTCAGTTTGCGGAATTGCCTGCGGAATATGCCGATTATTGCAGGGTGTTGGATTGGAAGAGACTCGCTCAGGATTTGCAGAGTTTTCTGGAGGGGGAGGTGCTGGATATGCGGCTCTCTCAGGAATATTATGACGCGCTGAACAGGCGGAAGGTGGTCGGATTTCTGAAGTCTGAGCTTGCATGGCGCATGTGGGCGGCGCAGCTTCGGGGAGAGCTCTACAGAGAGCAGCCCTTTGTGCTGGGAATCGGCGCGGAGCGGCTCTCCGGGGAATTCCCCGGAGAGGAGACCGTGTTGATCCAGGGTATTATCGACGTCTTCTGGGTAGAGGACGGCGAAGTGGTGCTGCTGGATTATAAGACGGATGTCATAGACAGTATGGGCGAGCTGTGGAACCGCTATGAGGTGCAGCTGACCTATTACCGGGAGGCATTGGAAAAGCTGACCAGTATGAAGGTGAAAGAACGGGGGCTCTATTCCTTTTATCTGGAAGAATACTCAGGAAAAGAGTGAGCTCTATTCTTCGGGCAGCAGTAATCGTTTTGTCTGGGGGGCGGAGAGCAGTGCGACAGCGCCCGCGAGAGTGAAGATCAGCTCCGGCAGCAGGTAGCAGCCATTGTATAAAAAGCTGTACAGATAGGTATTTTCAGTGGAAAATCCCTGCCACAGTTCACCGTAGCTGTGCCAGATAATCGCGCCGCTTAAAAAATGGAAGACAAAGCCTGTGTCTTATACACATATGACGCTGCCGACGA
>JAIDDH010000128.1 GCA_029055435.1 Acetatifactor sp. | reverse complement strand
AAAATCGTCCGCTCCCCGGCTCTGCGCCTCCCGGGCAGCCTCCGCCAGACGCCGCTGCGCCCTGTTTTGCCCTCTGCTTTCCCGCAGACTGTGGCATTCATTTACAACAGGCTCCGGCAGATAATCAAAAAACGCCGCGCTGCCCAAAAGCACTCCCACCCCGGGCTCCAGCCTCGCCCGTCTGAAGCACAGCTCCTCTGACTGCGGGGCAAGGCGCTTCATGTGCAGCCTGCCAAAACAATCATTGAGCAGTCGGATATCCGTCTCACCCTGCCACGCATAGAAGCATTCCTCTCCCATGACAAACAGAGCTGCCAGAGAAAAGCTGCCGCATTCCCCAAAACTTCCCGCAGAATATCCTGTAAAATATGCCGCAAAATCCGCCTGAACCCGGTCCACGCATTTCTCCGCGCCGCCTCTCTCACAGAGGGTCAATGCCCGCTCCCGAAACCAGCTCCGCCACATATCCTGTGCAGAGCAAGGCGCATTCTGCAGCACACAGGCAAAGACCAGCGGCAGCTTTCCTCTTTTCCGTATTGTTTTTTCCAAAATCAGCAGGGCGCCCGAACCGGAAGGCCCGCATTCCTGCCTGCACTCCGATTGAAAGCACCCCGTCTCCAAAGTAATATTCTCCATATATATTCCTCCGGCTCAGATGCCGAACAGATTTGCCAGATCGTTAAAGAAGATCAGAACCATCAGGATCATGAAGAACATAAACCCGATAAAATGCACCATCCCTTCCTTCTCCGGGGGAACGGGCTTGCCGCGGATGACTTCCACCAGCAAAAATACCAGCCTGCCGCCGTCCAGAGCGGGAATCGGCAAAAGATTCAAAATTCCCAGATTCACCGTCAGCATCAGGGTGATATTCATCATATTTACCAGCACATCCCGCCAGCCATAGACCCGGGCCTGCTCATAGGTTTTTCCCACCACATTGGCGATGCCCACCGGCCCTGCCACATCCTTGCGGCTGACCTGCCCTGTAACCAGCATTTTCAGGCTCTTGTAGGTGTTTTTCACATTGTAGCGCATCTCATACCATGCATACTTCAGGGCGTCCATTCCCTTCAGCTCCACGAAGTCGGCATTGGAGAAACCCAGCATATATCTGCCGCTCTCCTCACTGTACTTAGGTACAATGACCGTACTGTGCCGCTCTCCGTCCCGCTCGTATACAAGTTCCACATCTCCGCCCCGATACAGGGCATTGAACAGCAGGATTTCTTCATATAAATAGACCCGCTCGCCATTCAGCGATATAATGCGGTCTCCATCCTCAAGCCCGGCCTCCATGGCCGCGCCGTCCGGTAGTACCTCTGTTGCCACCGGGTCGCGGATCACGATCATATTCACCATGGCCAGAGCGATGATAAAGCCCAGGATAAAATTGAAAATCGGGCCCGCCGCCACCGTGGATATCCTCTTCCACACATTAGCGTTGGGGAATGCCCCGGTACTTGACTCGTCCTCCTCGAGATTCAGCCCATCCTCAGCCTCCAACATACAGGCTCCGCCGAAGCGGCAAAACTGTAGCGAGGATTTCGTGTTACCTTATTGTAAAG
>JAIDDH010000127.1 GCA_029055435.1 Acetatifactor sp. | reverse complement strand
TTAGCGTCTTATGTACCGCTACGGTGAGGTTGGAGCGAAAGCGTGTCTGCGTTGGAGTATACAATTTGCACAATGACACTTTGCAAAAATAAGAGTTTCGCAATTGCCTATATAAGTATTATAGCAGAGGAAAGTGACAACTCAGTGACTGTAGAAACGGATTTCAAAGCATGCGCCGCCGCCCGGAAGGTTTCGGGCGCTTACGGTTCCGTTTTGACTTTCGATAATCGATTTGGAAAGGGAGAGACCGATGCCGATGCCGCCGTTTTTGGCGTTTTGTCCGCGATAGAACCGCTCAAAGAGATGAGGGAGGTCTTCTTTGGCAAATCCGGTTCCGCTGTCCCATATCAGAATCTGGGTATACAGGGGATTCTGTTCGTAAGAGCAGCGGACACAGCCGCCGGGAGGAGTATGTTCCATGCAATTTTTCAGCAGGTTCATGATCGCCTCCATTGTCCAGTCCAGATCGGCATAGACGATAGTCTCGCCCGATTCGGGGATATGGACGGAGACATCTGCCTTCGCAAACAGTTCCTGTAAATTATCTGCGGCAAGCATGAGAAGTGTAAAGACATCCACCGCCTTTTTCTCCAGGCACAGAGTCCCGGCATCGATGCGGGACAACAATAACAGGGCTTCCTCCAGATGCGTCAGGCGGGAGAGCTGCTGGCGTATCTGTTCTCCATGTACTGGAGACGGTTCCTGTTCCAGCATCTGGGTGGACAGGAGGATGGCGGTGATGGGTGTCTTAATCTGATGGGCGATATTGGCCAGATTTTCCGCAAAACGGTTTCTGGCCTCCAGGGCGGCGTCCCTTGTGTGATACAGCTCGGTCACTGTCTTATAGATCTCATCCTGTAATTTGGAAAATTCATCTTCCCTGAACTGGAGGAGCGTGCCGGAGTTTCCGATGCTGACATTTTCCAGATAATCCGTCAGGGCCCTGATGCGCCTGATATGTCGGTGACGCCAGAGAAACAGGATTGCGAGAGATAATGCTCCACCGGCAAAAAATGCGATGATTATAAGAAACGGGTGGATGCCTTGCATTTGGTTCATTTGATATCCTCCATGCGGTAACCGATGCTTCTGACTGTTTTGATGCAGGACGGCTGGTGCAGTTTTTCGCGCAGACGTTTCATGGTCACGGTGAGAGTGTTATCGTTGACATAGTTTCCGTGGATGTCCCAGACATTTTCCAGAAGCTTTTCTCTCGTGACAGTCCGCCCTATATTCTGCAGCAGATAGAGCAGCAGCTGGTATTCCGAGGGACTTAAGCTGATTTCTTCTGCTCCGCAGAAGACGGTCATCCGATTCTGGTCCAGCGATATGGGGCCGCAGGACAGATACTGCTTTGACACATCCCCGGTTCTTCGCAGCACGGCGAGAATGCGGGAGAACAGGACATCCGGCTCAAAAGGTTTTACCACATAATCATCCGCGCCGTTTTGGAAACCGGAGACGATATCGCGGGAATCGTCCCGGACTGTGAGCAGGATGACTGGCAGTTCTTTTCGGTTGGCGCGGATCCATTGACACAGTGCCGCTCCGTTTCCATCCGGCATATTCCAGTCCACCAGCGCCAGAGAGGGACATTTGGACCGCAGGGCCTGCCTGGCCGCTTCGATGGTGGTAAAAATCCATACCTGACAGCCATGCTGTTCCAGAAATTCCTTGACGGTTCGGGAGATGCTTTCGTCATCCTCGACATAGTAAACAGTAATCATTTTTGTTCTCCATTCATATGTTCTGTTTATTCGGGAGTTCTCGGGAGAGCCAGCCGGATGCTCAGACGTTTATCACAATAGGACGCGGAGAGGGTCCCGCCCATCTGTTCCGCCAGAGACCGGGCGATGGACAGTCCAAGCCCCGTGGATTTGCTGGCAGTCTCCACCGTGTAAAAGCGGTCGAACAGTCTGCCCACCTGTATTTCATCCAGGCCGGAGGCAGTATTGGTAAAGATGATCTCGCCTTTTTCTGACAGTGTGACGTTCAGGTCGCCGTCGCTGTAGCGGATGGCATTGCTCAGCAGATTGGAGAATATACGGGATAATGCCGTGTGGTCGAGGGTGCATATGATTTGTTTCTCCGGCAGACTGACACAGGGTGCGATGCCTCGCTCCGTGAGCGCCGTGTAAAATGCCGCGAGGCTCTCCTCCAGCACGCGGTTGACGGAGACCGGTTTCGGCATATTGCCGTTTTCCGGTGTGAGCAGGACGGAGCAGCGGAAAAATTCCTCCGTCAATTGCTTCAGGGCTTCCACCCGCTCACGGATAATGTCGAGATAGCGCTCGGTGTCGGGAGTCTGCTCTTCGCGTTCCAGCAGATCTAGATATCCGCAGATGGCGGTCAGGGGCGTGCGCAGATCATGAGAGATATTAGTGATGGACTGCCTAAGCTCCGAATTGCCGTTCAGGTATTTCCTGCGCTGCTTTCTGAGCTGACGCAGTTGTGTGTTGAGCTCCGAGGCAAGACGCCGTATCTGTCTGTCCTGCGAAGATACTGAAATCAGGATATTCGTGTCGGTGGAAAGACATTCCTCCAGTGCAATGCGGATGTCGTCCATGCCTTTTTTTAAGAATATGATTTTGCCAAGCAACAGCAGAACCGTTGCGGACAATATACCACACAGCACATGGAGAAACATCTCTTTCACCTGCCTTTACTTTAGATTCTGTCGGCGGAAGACCATAAGCCCCACCGCCGCTGCGGCGACGTCAATCAACATAGAGTATAACATCAGAGCAAGCGGATGTAAAACGCTAAAAGTTATAAGCTGCATACTCTGTCCCGCGGGCACGAAATCAAAGAAGAACTGCCAGATCTTTCGCTCATCAGGCTGCAGATATTTCGGATTTGGCGTGGGCGGAGCCTGCTCCAGCCCGTTTGCCCCCATGATATATCCCTGTTGAAACTCGGAGGCATCCAGCCTCGCTGCTATTGTCATACCGATGATTAAGAGTCCGCCAAAGACCAGCAGACAGGTCACGGCAGCAGCGGCTTTCTTGGGGATGAGCATGGAGAGCATACAAAACAGAGAGGTATATGCGGTGATGGTAAAAGCGCTGATCAGGGCATAGAACAAAATGATTTTTACCGACGCTTCCGGGGGAAACAGCAGGAAATGGCCCAACGACGCATAGGAAAACAGCCAGGCAAACGCCATAAGCAGGGAGGCCCCGATGCAGAGAAGGAGATTGGAACAATAAATGCTTTCCCGGGTGTGTCCCACAATCAGCTTGTTGCGGAGGGTACCGTCGCTATATTCCGTTCCGACAAACATACTGCAAAAAATTGCGGAGCAGAGCCCTGTAAGCGGGACATAACTAAAAAGTACGTCGTCCAGGCGGGAAACCTGCTCATAGCGGACGATGTCGGAGTATTTGCTGTATGCGGAAAAGATACCCAGGGCGAACATGGCGAGAATTCCCAGCCAGAAGGTTTTATTTTTACGGAGTCTGGCCACTCCGGCACATAACAGATTACGCATTTTTGGTACCTCCTACAAGACTCATATAATAACTCTCCAGACTTTCTTCCCGTTCTTGCACAGACAAGACCTCGCAATGGTTTTCGGTCAGTGCGGTGATAAGGGGCGACAGCCGGAGCTTGGCGTAGATATCTGCCTGTGTGTCGGAGAGAATGGTGTATTCTACGTCCATTTTGTCCAATACGCGGGCAAGCGCGGAAGTATCGCTCACTTCTATGCGGATGCATTTCCGGCAGGCGGCCTCCAGCTGTTCTGCGCTCAATTCTTTTACAAGATGCCCGTTGTCGATAAAGCCGTAGTGGGTGGCAAGCCGGGAGAGCTCGTCTAAGATATGGCTTGAAATCAGAACTGTAATCTGCTGTTCTCTGTTCAGCTTCAGTATCAGCTCCCGCATCTCCACAATACCCTGTGGGTCCAGGCCGTTTGCCGGTTCATCCAGGACTAAAAAGTCCGGGTCGCCCACCAGCGCCACGGCGATTCCCAGCCGCTGCCGCATGCCCAGAGAGAAGTTCTTGGCTTTCTTTTTGCCGGTGTTGTCAAGACCTGTCAATTTCAGAATGTCGTCAATTCCGTCGAAGGACGGCAGACCGAGAATGCGGTATTGCTGTCTGAGATTGTCCGTTGCGGTCATATCCAGATAGATGGAGGGCGTCTCCACGACGGCCCCGATCCTTCTGCGCGATTTGGTGATGTTTTTGTCAGAATGCTTCCGCCCATACAGGGTATACTCGCCGGATGTGGGGTGCTGCAGACCGCAGATCAGACGGATCAGCGTTGTTTTGCCTGCGCCGTTTCTGCCCACAAATCCATAAATTGCTCCTTTTGGAACTTTCATGGACAGCCCGTTCAATGCGTGAAAATGACCATAGGTTTTGCACAAGTCATCGGTTGTCAGAACATATTCCATAGGTTGAACCTCCTTTATTTAATGATGTCAGCCTATCGGAAAAAGGTTGAGAAAGCGGTAAAGGAAATGGTTGAGATATGGTTGAGTTATCTGCGTGTCTGTGCGTCTGGGAAATGAGGTCATTATGCAGACGTGTTTTTCATTTTGAAGCCGATGCCCCATACTGCTTCGATATAGTCTCTGCCGTTCACTTCGCGGAGTTTGCTGCGCAGATGGCTGATATGGGTTTTCAGGGAGCTTTCCGTGCAGTCGGGAGTATCTTCTCCGATGCGTTCCAGCAGCAGGGATTTTGTTATCACCTGAGTGGGATTTAGCATCAGCAGCTTCAGGATGGCATACTCCGTTCTGGTGAGCCTGATTTCAGAATTTTGCAAAATGGCAATGCGCTTTTCTGTGTCAAGGGATAAATCATCGAAGGTCAGGAGAGCAGCGGCTTCAGGGGCGGAAACGCCGCGCAGCTGCACGGCGATTCTCGCCAGAAGTTCCTTTGGCTGAAAGGGTTTGGTGACATAGTCCGCCGCGCCGCCGAGCAGCAGCTCCACCTTGCTGTCCACGTCCGCTTTGGCACTCATCACAATGACGGGGATGCCCTTGATATGCGGCAGTACGTCTTCGCCGCTAAGTCCCGGCAGCATCAGATCCAACAGAACCAGGTCAGGTTTTGTCTGCGACAGGATGAGAACCGCCTCCGTACCCGAGTAGGCGCGGGACACTTGATAGTGTTCCCGCGCAAGCAGCTCCTCCAACATATTTCCGATGGGAATATCATCGTCAATAATCAAAATTCTTTTTGGCATCATCGTCATTTTATCGATAGACTCCTTTTTCGGATATTTGTCCGAATTTGTTTACTGAATCTGGAAAGACACCGTCACGGTAAAGAGGTCGGCGTCAATCTCCATATTAAATTTTCCTCCGCAGGCCTCTGTGAAGCTCTGGGCAATGGAAAGTCCCAGGCCGCTGCCGCCGTCTGTCCGGCTCTGGTCGCCTCTGGTGAAGCGCTCCGTGAAATCCTTATCTTTTTCGAGCTCCATATGAGAGGTATTCTTAATGCTGGCAATGGCCGTAGTCCCGTCCGCTGTCAGGGTCACATATACACGGGAACTGTCCAGAGAATATTGTATGGCATTTTGGAACAGGTTCTGGAACACGCGGTACATTCTCTGTCCGTCGGCCAGAATCATCACCGGTGTGTCAGGGATCTCTGCACGGAAGGTCAGTTTGCTGTTTGCGATCTGTTCCTCCATATCGGCCATGGTCTGACGCAGCAGCTTGCCGAAATCCAGCGTCTCCATGTGCATAGGCAGTTCCCCGGATGCCGCCTTGCTCACTGCAAATACATCCTGCACCATGTTTTTGAGTCTCTGGGATTTCTCGTCCAGAATCATCACATAGTCCTTCACATGATCCGGCAGCCCTTCTTCTTCCTTCAAAAACTGCACATAGCTGATGATGGAGGTCAGCGGAGTCTTGATGTCGTGGGACACATTGGCGATTAATTCCACCTTCATGCGTTCGCTTTTCATCTGATTGTCCACTGCGATGGCCATACCGTGCCGGATGTCTTCCAGCCGGTTCATGATATGCTCCAGATCATGTCCCGCAAAACGGTTTTCCATGCTGTCTGCGGGAATGTCTGTCCCGGGGCTGGTATAGTCGCCGTTTCGTATGTCGTTGATGCGGTTCGACAGCGCTTCGATATCTCTGGCAGTTTCCATATTTTTAGCACAGACCAGATATTCTGCCAGCAGGAAGATTATTGCCGTCAGATAGACCAGCAGAATAAGGACGATTTTCGCAAGTATTGCCAGGGGGACAAAAAGCAAAAGCCATACGCCGAACAGAAGGAGCAGAACATGGAAAAGCGCGATGCCTATGGCAATTCTGTTTCGGTGCGCCATCTTGCGGGATATGGGCTGCTGGAGTTCTCTCGCCAGAAGGGTCTTATATAGTTTTCCTGTCAGACTGTGCCGCCATACCTTTTTATTGTATTTCCGGTCATTTACCGTCAGATAAATGCCCCAGAAGAGAATGCTCCAGCACAGGGCAGGGAATTGTGTCAGCAGTATGCTGCCGTAGAGACCTGCGGTTTTAAAATCATTGCCTTCATATGCCCAGAGCAGGTCGTACCACAGACTATAATCGTATCCGACTGCGATACACCTTGCAAAAATCAGGCATACCAAGAACAGCCAGATTACAATTTTGCATTCCAGCCATAGCTTTCCTGTAAAGCCGGCAATTTTTTCCTTTGCCTCCCGTCTGGATTTGCGCGTAAAGCAGGAGAGAAAAAGCAGTGCCAGTCCAATTGCAAGATACGTTGCGTTTCGGAACAGTCGGTTTCGGGTATGCCGGAGTTCATAGTGCAGCCAGTACAGCGCATTGTCCATTGCCCGGTAATTGCTGTCGTAAGATGGCCCTTCCCTATAGAACAGAGGTTCTTTGGCGACAGCCATATAGACCGTGGCCCGCTTCATCTCCTTGTCCACCTGGAAATTGCGGTAGCCGGGCACATACCAATCGCTGTCATCGCGGTAATAGCCGTCGCCGTAAATGTCTAATTCCTGTCCGTCCTTGCTGATCTGAACCTTTCCGTCGTCAAAGCACAGAAAGAAATTGTAGTTTTCTGAAGGAATGATACTGCCATCGGCTTCAAGGTTTTCCGCATTGGTATACAGAACCTTGCCGTCATAGAGGATGGAGTAGAGCAGATTTTGGTCTCTCTTAATATTGTCATGGTATCTCTGCGCGATTTCTTTCCGCTGCTCAGCTAGCTGCTCGTCAGTGAGAGAGGGGGATTTTCCGTCACTGTAATTCCCTGCATAGTCTTCATCATAGTCATTATAATATTGATAATAATAATCATCATAATTATAGCCATAGTATTGTGCTTCAGAAACTGTCATAGGGGGTACGCCCTCCATGGTACCCTGTTGTAGTACTGCTACCTCATAGGCAGTATTGTACCCATTGCGGTAACTGTAGTAATTGCTATAGCCAAAAGAGTTTGTGGCCATCGCCAGAAAGGTCGCCAGACGGTCTGCTATATAGCCCCGGAAAGTGTCGCTTTGCTGATAGTCATCCACAAGCAGTTGTTGTACATACTGCGGCATCGCCTCGCCGGACAAATCCTGTAGGATGTCCATTGTATTTCCCAGCACCAGGCTGACGCCGATGAAGAAGATTAAAAAACTAATTGCATTTTTCCTGTTTTTCCATTTTGTATCCAATGCCCCACACCACCTTTAAATATTCTGGCTCCTTTGGATTCAGTTCCAGTTTCTCACGAATGCGTCTGATGTGTACCATCACGGTGTTTTCCGATGCAAAGGCGTCCTCCTCCCACACTCTGCGGTAGATTTCTTCCGCCGGAAATACGCGGCCCAGATTCCGCATGAGCAGGTCTATGATTTTGGTTTCTGTGGCGGTCAGTCTGACAGCCTCTCCATCTGCATAGAGCACCCTCTCATCTGTGCGGTAGAGCAGACGTCCGTTTTTGATCTCGTCGGCTCTGTTTCCCGCATGGATATCGCCAAGAAGGGTATAGCGGCGCAGCTGGCTTTTTACCCGGGCGGCCAGCTCCTGGGGATTAAAAGGCTTGGCCACATAATCGTCCGCGCCCATGGATAATCCCAGTATTTTGTCGGTGTCCTCGCTCTTGGCACTCAGGACGATGATAGGGATGTTCTGTTTCTCGCGAATGCGCATGACAGCAGACAATCCGTCCAGTTTCGGCATCATCACATCGATCAGCACCAGCCTGACTTGGCGCGTGGCCAGGATGTCCAGTGCCTGCAGCCCGTCGTAGGCCTTTAACACTTCATAGCCTTCCCCTTCCAACAGGATACCGAGAGCTTTTACGATCGCTCTGTCATCATCTACAACCAATATACATTCGCTCATGCTTTCCTCGCATTCCGCCGCATAAGCGGCATTGTAATTTGTATGGAATTGTATCGTTGAGCTATTATCAGCATATACGGACTTTTTTACAAATTACATAATCTGTTTCTTACAAATTCCTTACAATAATTTTTACAAGAAGCTGCCTGCAATTTTTAAGCTGCAGCAAATATCATAGAAATAATAGAAAATAAAAACAGAAGATCGGATATAGAGATAAAAGGAAAAAAACGAAAGGGCAGTACTGTCAGGAAGCATACAATTAGTTAAGGCGCCTTACAGATTGCGGAGATAATCCGTGGCGGTATAACAGAATTCAGGTGTCAGAAATGTCCGTGCGCCAGTACTTTTTCATATGCTCACCGGCGGCGGACTCCGACAGGGAAAATTTGTCCATCAGTTTTTCTAAGGTGTCCTGAGAGGAGAGGCCTAATTCCTGACAGGTTTCAATCACAGCAACGATACCCTGCCTGAGTCCCTGCTCAATGCCCTGTTCCTTGCCCTGCTGAAGTCCTTGTTCGCGTCCTTGTTTGCGTCCTTGTTCAAGTCCCTGTTGCAATCCCTGTTCAAGCCCACGTTCAATACCTTGTTGTAGTCCAATCTCAAGAATATTCATTTTTACGGCCTCCCATTCTTCCGATTGCTTTACTTCTCCGACGATTCTGTCCAAATCTACAATGCGTTGATCCATTACCAGAATATCAGGATTGTCCAGAGTGGTATGTTTCATATATTGCAGCAGACTGACCAGTTCCGGTCTGCCGTTGAAGCTTGTCATATTTAAAAAGATTTTTCTGGTGCCATCCTCCAGAGGCAGGTCAGGCACTTCTTCGCACTGTTCGCTAAATGTATATTTTGCCAGATTTCTTCCGAAAATATCGTCCTGCGTGATAAAAATAATAATTGTGGAGGGCAGGTTTTTATAACGGGTCTCTTTTCCGGCTTTCAAAAGTGGAGTATCAATCAGTCCCTGATAAAATCTTGAGCGTTTGCGGATATCATCGCTGTCCGTGTCGTTTTGCATCTCCATGTCAAATTGACGATTATTCAGGTCAAGTGCCCACGCGTCAAGGCGTATGGCTCGTTTGCCGGATTTGTTCAGAATGACTTGTTCCACTTTGACTTCTCTCAATTCTAAATCCGGCTCATCTACAATAATACTTAGAACATCTGCATAAGCCTCTTTTATTTTCATGACAGAAAGAAAAAGAGCAAAGTCGCTTAGATTAAGCTGGTAATCGGCGGGGAGTGTACAGTTTTCTTTTTTGGTGTTTTGTTGCATAGTATAACCTCTCTTTCATTGTTGGGCAGAGAGATTATTTTCTCCCTGCGTTTATTCGGTTGTGTGCAAGGAGTTGTGACAGATGTCTGTTTGTGAAGCAGGGGACGAACCCCTGATAAGAAGTGGGACATAAAGAATCTGAGATGAATTTCCCTGTTTGCCGATAGGGTGTTATGCAGTTGTTCTTTATTATACAATAAGCGTTTTTTGATTACAAGGGGAATGAAAAATATTTAGTTTGGGAGGGGGACTGTTCAGGCTGATTCGATGTGATGGCTGCTTAAGAGGTGGCGGCAGGAGAAGGCAGAAGGTGGATTTGCAGCTGGGTGCGGTTGGGTGTTTTCTAATAGTGCTGTTATAGAATATTGTGATTTTACGGGTCGGCTCTAAGATGCATCCATGCATCGTAGAGCCTGAAATGCGCATCCGTGCGCATTTCACCCTGGACTCCGGCACGCACTATAAGAAAACGCACCAACCTTTACCAATGCTCGCAAATCCACCTTCTGCCTTCTCCTGCCTCGATACCAGCTGTAAGCAGCAATCACATCGTATTAGCTAAACGGTAACTTGGGATGTTTCCTGAACTGTACTTGACAGGTGGGAGTTTGTGCGTTAATATATTGAATATTAGTTCAATGAATAAATATTCAATATAATGAGTGTGGGGAGGAAGTATGACGACTAGAGCGGAGCAGAAGGAGCAGCGCAGGCAGCAGATTCTTTTCAAGGCATTGGAGCTGTTTGCCCGAAAAGGGTATTCCGATACGAAAATCGGTGATATTGCGGAGGCTGTCGGGATGAGCACAGGACTTATGTTTCATTATTTTGATTCCAAGGAGCAGCTTTATGAGGAGCTTGTGAGGATGGGAGCGGCCTACACTAATATGCCGGGAGAACTTCCATATCGAAATCCGGCAGAGTATTTTGAGGGATTTTTGAATGCACTGTTTGGCTATGTCGGCGAGCAGCCATGGGTATTTTACATGTTTGTGCTGATGGCGCAGGCCAGGCGAAGTGAAGCCGTGCCTTTGCATGTCAGGGAGATTGCCATGGGGGTCAGTCAGATTGAGCAGTCTGCGAAAATCATAGAGGAGGGACAGCGGCAGGGATATTTCAGAGAGGGCGATGCACATTTGCTCGCCTTTACTTTCTGGAGCAGCGTGCAGGGGATTATGGAGCAGCTTGCAGTGACGCCCGGAATGTCGGCAGAAGGAGAGAAATTGCCTCGGGCGGAGTGGCTTCTGGATATTCTGTTAAAGAGAAAGCAGTGAGTCCGAGCGGCTGAACGTTATTGTGAGAGGCGGAAGATGAAGTAAGGACGGAGGAAAGCGGGTTGAGTAAAAATAAGACGAAAAAGGTGCTTGTGATCGGTGGCGGTATCGCAGGGCTGTCTGCGGGAATTTATGCATTGCAGAACGGGTTTGCTGTGGAGTTGTATGAGAAAAACAGCATGGTGGGCGGCGAGTGTACCGGTTGGGACAGGCAGGGATATCATATTGACAATTGTATTCACTGGCTGACGGGATGTCGCAGCGAGGATGACCTGAATAAAATCTGGCGCAATCTGGGAGCCATAGACGACGGCACCCGGATTTATCGGGAGCCTTATTTTTACAGGCTGGAGATGGACGGGAAAATGCTGCATTTCTGGTGCGACATAGAGAAGGCCAGACGGGAGTTTCTGGATCTGGCGCCGGAGGATGCGGAGGAATTGAATAAGTTTTTTGACGGCGTAAAATGCGCCGAGAGTGTAAAAGTACCCTGTGAAAAGTCGCTCGCAGATATGAATTTCTTAGAATATATGCGATTCGGCATGACCATGGCTGAGATGGGGAGCGTTATCAGAGAGTATGGAAAGGACACCATTGTTGATCTGGCCAATCGTTTTCGGAATCCATATGTCCGGGAAATGATGCAGTGTTATTTGAATGGCTCCTATAAGGCCATAACACTGCTTTCTTCCTACGGATTTTATACCGGCGGGACAGCCGGAATCCCCATGGGCGGTTCTGTGGGAATGATACGGCGCATTGCGGGGCGGCTTGAGGAACTGGGCGGAAAAATCCATACCGGAATGTCCGCGGAGCGCATTGAGATCAAGGGCGGCAGAGCGCAGGCGGTGGTCTTTTCAGACGGCAGTATCATTCCCTGCGACGCAGTGATCTGTGCTACAGATCCTGCCGTCACATTTGGCAGGTTGTTGGATGAGCGCTATATGGATAAAAAGCTGAGAAAAATGTATGAGACCCGCGAAGGGTATAAAGTCGCTTCCGGTTTTCAGGCGGCTTTCGGCGTAATCGGAGAATCGGCCTGCGGTGTGGAAGGCGGAAGCGTGGTGTTCTCCTGCGACAGCTTTTGCGTGGGAAGGCAGAAGCTTGATTATATGGGAATGCGTTTTTATGATTATGACCCGGAGCTGTTTCCGGCGGACAGAAGAGTCATCCAATGCAATATTTTACAGGATGAGGACGATTATGAATACTGGAGTGAACTCTATGGGGACAGAGTGCGCTATAATGCTGAAAAATGCCGTATTGCAGAGGAATTGCGGATCCGCATCGAAAGCAGGTATCCGTTGCTCAAGAACAGACTGCTTTTTCTGGGAGCCTATTCGCCCATGACCTTCACAAAATGGTGTGGAGCCTACAAAGGGGCGTATATGAGCTTTTTTGAACAAAAGGGATACAAGAGCCTCACTGCAAAAAATCGTGTCAGAGGACTGCGCAATGTCCTGATAGCCAGCCAGTGGCTCTCCACGAACGGAGGGCTGCCCATGGCCGCCGCCAGCGGGAAATTTGCGGCAGAAAGTCTCGGAAAGTTATAAAATTATAGAGTAGAGCGAGAATCCAGCCACTAGATGTAGTACTTGACAAGTCTGTTTTTCTGACTGTAAAATAACAAGTGTTCTTGTACTTTGCTTACAATTGGCGTACAGATTGGTTTACAGATAGAAAAATTTGCCCTGCGCATGGCGGGGGACGGGAAGAGGGACTATGGCTCGCAAGGAATCCATCACTATTCAAATGATTTTAGACACTGCTTTTGAGATGACAAGGCAGGAGGGCTTTGCCAATGTGACGGCCAGGAAGGTTGCCGCCAAGGCGGGGTGCTCTACCCAGCCCATTTTCAGAGTGTACAAGAATATGGAGGAGCTCTGGGATGCGGTATATCAGCGGGCTTCGACTTTTTTTCAGGATTATTACAGTTTATACCCCAGAGTGGGAAAAGTTCCGTTTTCCAATCTCGGTATGGCATACATAGCGTTTGCGCGGGAGGAGAGACATCTTTTTGATCTGCTTTTTCTTGCGGACGCAAACGGTGCGGAGGGCACTGCAGTCAAAAGAAAGAGTATGTATGAGCTGTTAAATGGCGCTGAGGGCAATGTGGTGTATGAAATCACTCTGGCCAAGGAGGCCGGCTGTTCATCGCCCGGGGATTTGTTTATGCAGATGTGGCTGTTTATCCACGGGGCGGCATGTATGAGTCTCACGGGAGACTATGATCTTTCCGACAGGGAGACCATGGAACTTTTGGAAAATTCCTATCATGCGTTTTCCGGTGTGTGACGAAGGAGCTGATATGGATGTGAGCGCCTGCCGGGACAGGCGGATGGGATAAGGATGAGTATGATTCAGCAATACGATATATTGAGCAGGATTAGCGAGCGCTACGCGAAGATGAGTAAGAGCCATAAGGTGATTGCCAATTATGTCTCCGAACATTATGATCAGGCGGTGTTTATGACAGCGGCGAAGCTGGGCGAGACTCTGGGTATCAGTGAGTCCACAGTGGTGCGTTTTGCCATGAGCATCGGCTATGACGGTTATCCCCAGCTGCAGAAAGCGTTGGAGGACTGTGTGAAGGGCAAGCTGAGCAGTGTCCAGCGCATGGATGCGAAATATGGCAAGAGTTCCCAGTCGGAGATCCTGACGTCTGTGATGAACGCGGATATGGAGAAGCTGCAGCATACCATCGATAATTTGGATGCGGCGGCATTTGAGAGTGCGGTGACTACTATTCTGGAGGCGGAGAATGTGTATGTCATGGGACTGCGCAGCAATGAGCCGCTGGCGGGATTCCTGCAGTTTTACCTGAATATGATCAGGGGCAATGTGATGCTTTTAAATACTACCAGCGTCAGCGAGACCTTTGAACAGATGATTCACATAAACGAGAGGGATTGTTTTATCGGCATAAGTTTTCCCCGATATTCCATGAGAACTCTGAAGGCCATGGAGTTTGCGAATGACAGGAACGCGAAGGTGATTGCACTTACCGACAGCATCCACTCTCCCATGAATCTGTATTCCTCCTGCAATCTGCTGGCGCGCAGTGACATGGTGTCCATCGTGGACTCGCTGGTTGCGCCTCTGAGCGTGATCAATGCACTGGTAGTTGCCATGTGCTTAAAGCGTCCCCAGGAGGTGAAGAGGAATCTGGAGATGCTGGAGGAGACATGGAACAATTATCAGGTTTATCTGAATGATGAGATCAACTTTATAGACGACGAACCTATGTTAAATTATTCGTTGAGACGGGAAGACTGAAATGAGCGAAATTCTTGTAGTTGGCGGTGGTGCAGCGGGGATGATGGCGGCGTTTGCCGCATCGGAGCCCGGGCGCCACGTTATTTTATTGGAAAAAAACGAGAAGCTTGGCAAAAAGCTGTTTATCACCGGAAAAGGCCGCTGCAATGTGACCAATGCGGCGGATATGGAGGCTCTGTTTGCCAATGTGTGTACCAATGGAAAATTTCTCTACAGTGCCTTTTACGGTTTCGACAATCAGGCGGTCATGGCGCTTTTGGAGCAGGCGGGCTGTCCGCTGAAAACAGAGCGGGGAGAGCGGGTGTTTCCCGTGTCTGATCACTCCTCGGATGTGATAGCAGCCTTTCGGCGGATGCTGCAAAAGCGCGGCGTGGAGCTGCGCCTGAACACGGAGGTAAAAAGCCTTGTATGGGAGACGGCGGAGCCGCCTGCGAGGGGACAGATTAAGGGAGTGGAGCTGCGGGACGGGCAGCGCCTTTCCGCGGATGCGGTGATTGTCTGCACCGGCGGCCTGTCCTATGCCTCCACAGGTTCCACCGGGGACGGGATGCGGTTTGCTCAGACGACCGGTCACCGGCTGACGGCCTGTAGGCCTTCGCTGGTGCCTTTGGAGACGGCGGAGGACTGGTGCAGGGACCTGATGGGATTATCTTTGAGGAATGTGGAGCTGCGGCTGGTGAGCGGGAAGCGGGAGCTCTACAGAGAGCAGGGTGAGCTCTTATTCACACATTTTGGAGTAAGCGGCCCTCTTGTCCTCACCGCAAGCTGTTATCTGGGACGAGTATACGAGAAAAAAGACAAGACCGAATCGGAGCCTGCAAAGCTGTATCTGGACTTAAAGCCCGCGCTCTCGGAGGAGCAACTGGACAGGCGGATACTGCGGGATTTTGAAGAACAGCAAAACAAAAGGTTTAAAAATGCGCTGGGCGGACTTTTTCCGTCAAAGCTGATTCCGGTGATGGTGATGCTCTCGGATATCGACGGGGAAAAGCGGGTGAATGAGATTACCAGACAGGAGCGCAGGAGCTTTGTGACGCTGATAAAAAATCTCCCGCTCACCGTCATTGGCACCCGTTCCTATGCGGAGGCTATCATCACCCAGGGCGGTGTGACGGTGAAGGATATCAATCCCTCGACCATGGAGTCAAAGCTGATTTCCGGTCTTTATTTTGCGGGGGAGGTTCTGGATCTGGATGCGCACACGGGCGGCTTTAATCTGCAGATCGCATGGTCTACAGGGCATCTGGCTGGAGAGAGCGCGGCAAATGCATGTGGCAATTCGGTGGCGACATAGGTTTCCGCGCAGGCAGGGGGATTATTTGTATTCAGACGCGCTCTTAATCCCCTGCCTGCGCTGGTTTACGGCAAGACCGAATTGTCACATGCATTTTTTATAAAAATTTAACTGTAAAAGGCGTGGGAATCGTGTTATAATGCTCGCAGACAGCAGAGCGGGACAGGCGTCTGCGCGGAGAAAAGAGGGGACAGAATGCGATATAATATAGCTATTGACGGACCGGCAGGAGCGGGAAAGAGTACTATTGCCAGAGCGATTGCCCAGAAACTGCGGTTGATTTATGTAGATACGGGAGCCATGTATCGCGCCATGGCCCTATTCATGCTCAGAGAGGGCGTGGACCCCGCGGATGCGGATGCGGTGGGCGATAAGTGCAGGGAGGCGGATATCACCATCGCCTATGAGGGCAGCGAGCAGATGGTTTACCTGAACGGGGAGAACGTCAGTGCCTGTCTGCGCACCGAGGAGGTTGGGAACATGGCCTCTGCGGTAAGTGTGCAGCCCGCTGTGCGGGAGAAGCTGGTGGAGCTGCAGCAGGCTCTGGCGGCAAAGGCGGACTGTGTGATGGACGGGCGGGATATCGGCACCTGTGTGCTGCCCGACGCCCAGGTGAAAATATATCTTACCGCCGACAGCGGAGTACGGGCAAAGCGCCGGTATGATGAGCTTGCGGCCAAGGGAGTACACTGTGACCTTCAGAAAATCAAGGAAGATATTGAGGATAGAGACTATCGGGATATGCACAGAGAACATTCTCCGCTGCGCCGCGCCGAGGATGCGGTGCTGGTGGACAGTTCTCAGATGACTGTGGATGAGGTCATCGAGCGTATCTTGAGTCTGTGCAAAGGAGCGCCATTATGGAAGTGAAGCTTGCCGAGTGCGCGGGCTTTTGTTTCGGTGTAAAGCGCGCCATAGACACAGTGTATGAGCAGATAGAAACGGGGAAGACTATTTATACCTATGGTCCCATTGTCCATAACGAGGAGGTCGTGCGGGAGCTGGAGGAGAAGGGCGTCCGTGTGATAGAAGGGCATGAGGAGCTTGCCGAGTGCGCGGCAGAGGTGAGAAAGGCGGCTGATGAAACCGCCCGGCCCACCGTTATTATCCGGGCCCATGGAGTCCCCAGAGAGACGCAGGAACTCATGGAGCAGAATGGTCTGGAATGTATCGATGCCACCTGTCCGTTTGTGAAACGGATCCACCGCATTGTGGAGAAAGCCGGAGAGCAGGGGATGCAGGTGGTCATTGCGGGAAATCCCGGCCATCCGGAGGTGGAGGGAATCAGGGGCTGGTGCAGCGGTCCCGTGACGGTGATTGAGACCGAGGAGGAGGCGGAGCGCTTTACCCCGGAGGAGGGAAGACAGGTCTGCCTTGTGTCTCAAACGACATTTAACTACAATAAATTTCAATCTATAGTTGAAATTTTTCGGAAAAAAGGTTACAATGATAATATCGTGAGTACTATCTGCAATGCAACAGAGGAACGACAGCGCTCCGCGCAGGCTCTTGCGGCGGAGGCGGACGTGATGATTGTGATAGGCGGAAGGCACAGCTCCAATTCGAGGAAGTTGTATGAAATCTGCAGCAGAGAATGTGCACACACCTATTTTATACAGACACTGGATGACCTGCATTTAGAACTACCTAAAGCCGTTCGACTGGTGGGCATTACCGCGGGGGCTTCCACCCCAAATAATTTAATCGAGGAGGTTCAAAATTATGTCAGAATTAACTTTTGAACAAATGTTGGAAGAATCTTTAAAAACAATACATGCAGGAGAGGTAGTCACAGGCACAGTCATCGATGTAAAACCGGATGAGATTATCCTGAACATCGGATACAAGTCAGACGGTATTCTGAGCAAGAACGAATACACTAATGATTCCAGCGTTGATTTGACAACTGTAGCCAAAGTCGGCGACACCATGGAAGTTAAGATCCTGAAGGTAAATGATGGAGAGGGTCAGGTTCTTCTGACCTACAAGCGCCTCGCTGCAGATCGCGGCAGCAAGAGAATCGAGGAGGCCTACAACAATAAGGAAGTTCTCACCGCGCCGGTTGCACAGGTGCTGGAGGGCGGCCTGAGCGTGATTGTGGAGGAAGTGAGAATCTTTATTCCTGCCAGCCTGGTGTCCGATACTTACGAGAAGGACCTGACCAAGTATGCCGGTCAGGAGATTGAGTTTGTAATCAGCGAGTACAATCCCAAGAGGAGAAGATATATCGGCGACCGCAGACAGCTGGTTGCAGCCAGAAAGGCAGAGCTTCAGAAGGAACTCTTTGAGAGAATCAAGGAGGGCGACGTTGTCGAGGGCGTTGTTAAGAACGTGACCGATTTCGGTGCATTTATCGATCTGGGTGGTGCAGACGGTCTGCTTCACATCTCTGAGATGAGCTGGGGCAGAGTGGAGCATCCCAAGAAAATGTTTAAGGTGGGCGATAAGCTCAATGTTTTGATTAAGGAAATCAGCGGCAGCAAGATTGCGCTTTCCCTGAAGTTTGACGATGCAAATCCCTGGAAGGACGCTGCAAGCAAGTATGCTGTGGGCAATATTGTGACCGGTAAGGTTGCAAGGATGACAGACTTTGGCGCATTTGTGGAGTTGGAGCCGGGTGTGGACGCACTGCTTCATGTATCTCAGATTGCCAAGGAGCATGTGGAGAAACCCTCTGATGTGTTGAATGTAGGTGATGAGGTAACTGCTAAGATCGTGGACTTCAACGAGGCTGACAGAAAGATTTCCCTGAGCATCAAGGCGACCTTTGCTCCTGATCCTGTGGAGGAGAAGGCTGAGGATTCCGATGCGGATGTGGTATCTGTTGACATCGATGCGGTGATTGCGGCTGAGGCGTCTGAGGAAGAGTAATACCATTGAAATCGGCAGAATAATCAGGGGGTGACACGACCATGACATATGATTATGAATATTTCAAACGAGAAATCATGGCATTGACCTCTATAGACTTAAACAGCTATAAGGAAAAACAGATGAAGCGGCGTATTGACACCCTGATTGCAAAGCATGCGATCAACGGTTATGATCAGTATGTCAAAGCACTAAGAACCGATAAGACTTATTTTGAAGAGTTTGTCAATTATATAACAATTAATGTCTCTGAATTTTATCGGAATCCCGAGCAGTGGAAGATTTTGGATGAGACTGTGATACCTGAGCTGGTCGGGCGGTTTGGAAAGAATCTCAAAGTGTGGAGCGCAGCATGTTCCACTGGAGATGAGCCCTATTCTCTGGTGATGGCTCTGTCCAAGCATATTCCGCTGAACCAGATTAAAATTGTTGCCACGGATTTGGATAAGCAGGTGATTGCGAAGGCGAAGGTCGGGCTGTACTCCGAGAAGAGTATCGCCGCTGTCCCCGCTGATTTGAAACACAAATATTTCACGCAGGTGGGTCCCTCCTACAAGATTGCCGATGAGATTAAGGCGAGAGTAGAATTCAGGGAGCATAATCTGTTGAAAGATACATATTTGACAGATTGCCATTTGATTGTATGTCGGAATGTGCTCATTTATTTTACTGAGGAAGCTAAGGACGGCGTTTTCCGCAAGTTCAATACCTCACTGGCCAAGGGCGGATTGCTGTTTATCGGCAGCACGGAACAGATTATCAATTACAGGGAAATCGGTTTCGAGAGAAGAAATTCCTTCTTTTATCAGAGACCTTGACAGATTGTGAGGAATTTTCCCGACAGCGTGAGCAATGAAGTATTAGAAGAAATGGCGAGAGATAATAAAAAGACGGACGGCCTATTGATGCAGACACGTTCGTCTTTTATTTTTCTCCCTTTTCGGAAAAGTGTTCCCATTAGCTATTCTACAAATAGAAAGTTGTCGTTACGTTCCGAATG
This sequence comes from Acetatifactor sp., assembly GCA_029055435.1. Lineage (GTDB taxonomy): Bacteria > Bacillota > Clostridia > Lachnospirales > Lachnospiraceae > Acetatifactor. The sequence continues at coordinate 11,799 of JAIDDH010000127.1, read as the reverse complement.
GGCAAGCAACCATACAAAGACCGCAAGCATTTTTTCTTCCATGTGTTTTAATATATAAACTTCTTTTTTCGTTACATAATCTGTAATCTATTATATCACTTCTTAAGGAGTTGATATCCCACTGTTTATCATGCAACGCTTTATATGGACAAACATCAACACATTTTTTACAATTTTCAGGACAATAACTCTTTAAAATTTTATTACCATTAACAAATTTCTTATCTATTAAGATTACAGATAGTCTTACTCTTGGTCCATATTTTTTTGTAATAACAACATCATTTTTTCCAATCCAACCTAATCCAGCATTTACTGCCGCAAACTTGAAAGAAAAAGGGGCTATCAAATCCGCCTCGTTGTTTTGTGCTACAGGTGGAATATAATATTTCACTTTATATTCGTCAAGCGCTTTTTGCAGTTGTACTAAAATTTTTTCCAGTACTTTTTTTGCATTTTGAATACCATTTTCAAACTTTTCTTCAGAATATGTTTCGATTGTAAGTTGTTCCCCGTAAGGTACTGCAAATACTAAAGCAGATTTATATGTACTTGCATATTCACTGTACGCAATATTTGTAAATCCATAAATAACTTCGGGATATTCTAAAAATATATTGCGAATATTCGTTTCAACCATACTAACTTCCTCCAATACAACTACCGATTGTTAGTACAAGTATAACCTGTTTTTAATGGGTACACAATTCCGATAAGAGAGTTATTTTTCAATTTCTTTTCAGGCAACTACTCGGCAAACCTGCTACCTATTTCTGTTAGGGAATATTCTACAATTGGAGGGATTGATTCGTATTGCTTTCGTTCCACAAGCCCTTTATCTACAAGGGTTTTAAGCTGAGCTGAGAGTGTGGCGTGTGTCATTTTAGGCATTTGTCGCTGAAGCTCATTAAAACGGACTGGACCCTCCATGAGATAATAAAGAATCAATATAGCCCATTTCCCAGATATCAGACTTTGTACAGTAGAATACGGGCATTTTCCAAATCTCTCTTCTAATTCTGATTTGCCAGAATAGTTATAAACTACTTTCAGCAGGATGCCGCAATCATCTGGATGACTTGATTGGCATAGGAGGAAAATACCGCCCGATCCCGTTTCAGTTCGTCTGTCAGCTCGAAGAAGAGCGCATTGCTCTTGTAATCCTGCTTAAAGTAGGGCTCGAATTCGCCGTTCCACTGAGGCAGATAGCTGGATACTTTCCGGGTGTAGCAGTTGGCGGCAGATGCCGGAATGCGATGCTGCTTATCCACGAAGCCGGACACGGATTTGTGCAGCGCAGTGTCCTCCGCGGGCAGATAATAATAGTCCCTGTAGTTGGAATAAAAATATTTTAATTCCCCGTCATAGATGGGCACCTTGATAGTGGCCTCGTCCCCTTCACCCCTGAGATAGCAGCCGTCTGCGGCGGCAGATATGGCTTTGGGCAGCGGGGTGGGGAGAGTGACGCTGATCAAAAGCTCTCTGCGGCTTTTGCCTCTCATGTCCCGATAGGAATTTGCCTGTACCTTTTTCGCGCGGACGGCAGAATCCTCCAGCATATCGCAGTAGGCCAGTATGGGGAGGATGTCCAACATGCCCCTGAGGTCATCGGAATTGTGCAGAAGCAGAGATTTCTCGGAAAACTCATTGGGCGATTTGATATAGTCCAGATAAATGCCAATCAGCTCCCCGCCGGAGAACGCATCTTCGCGGTTGATGCCAAGGAATTGTTCCAGAGTCTTCTGCTTGCAGTTGGGAAGTTTCAGAAGCGCCTTGTAGGGAGCGATGCGCTTGTAGAGATCGATTCCCGCAAAGGCGTCAAAGCAGTGGGGAATCCCCAGCAGCTCACATTTCTGGATGAGAAAGGGTAAATCGAAATTATTGCCGTTAAAATGCACGAGATAACGGTACATAGCGGCAAATTCAAAAAATGCCTGCAGGATGTCCGCCTCCTGCTCATAGTTTTCTGCCATCCACTGTATGGTCTGCCAGCGCCCCTCCTGATAATAGGCACAGCCAATCATATACAGATAAGAAGAACGCGCGGTGAAACCGGTGGTCTCTATATCCAGAAACAATATGCTCTCTATGGGAGCCAGCTTCTCCAAAGGATATGCAATCTGATAATTTTCTATTGTGTCTCTGTAGATTCTCATATATTTGTCCTCATTATTCTTGAGCTATAGACTATATATTGATTATAGTGTAACCGTTCATAGAGTAGCTCTGTCCGGGCGGACCCTTTATAGTAAATTTGAATGCTTACATTATAGCACAAATAATCCAAATTTTGTAGTAGCTATTTTTATCAAAAGATAGTAAAATTAAGTTAGTTATCGATGAATTTTGTCATGAAAGGAAGAAGCGATGGCGAAGTTGACTTTTGTGGGAGGAATTCACCCCTATGACGGGAAGGATCTGTCCAAGGATAAGCCAATCCGGGAGGTGCTTCCAGAGGGAGAGATGGTATATCCGCTGTCTCAGCATATCGGCGCGCCTGCAAAGCCCATTGTGCAAAAAGGCGACAGGGTGCTTGCCGGGCAGAAGATTGCTGAGAGCGGCGGTTTTGTGTCCGCGCCGGTCTTTGCCTCCGTGTCGGGAACCGTAAAGAGTATCGAGCCCAGACGGGTGGCGTCGGGAGACATGGTGATGAGCATTGTCCTCGACAATGACAGGCTATATGAGGAGTTTCCTGCAGCTGCGGTGAAGCCCCTGGAGGAGATGACGAAGGAGGAGATCCTGGCTGCCGTGCGGGAGGCCGGAATTGTGGGTATGGGCGGAGCCGGATTTCCCACTCATGTGAAACTTGCGCCTCCAAAACCGGAAAAAATTGATTATGTGATTGCCAACTGTGCGGAGTGTGAGCCTTATCTGACCAGCGACTACCGGAGGATGATGGAGGAGCCGGAGAAGCTGATCGGCGGTATGAAGGTGATTCTGCAGCTCTTTGACAACGCGCAGGGTATATTGGCGGTGGAGGACAATAAACCTGACTGTATCAGACTTCTGCGGGAGCTGACAAAGGATGAGAAACGAATCAGCGTCAAGGCGCTGACGACAAAATATCCCCAGGGCGGGGAGCGGCTTTTGATTTATGCCACCACAGGGAGGAAGATCAATTCTTCCATGCTGCCGGCGGATGCGGGCTGTGTGGTGAACAATGTGGACACCATGGTGGCGGTGTATCGCGCGGTGCTAGAGGGAAGACCTCTGACAGAGCGCATCGTGACTCTGACGGGGGATGCCATGAAAAATCCCTGTAACTACCGTGTTCGCATCGGTATGAGCTATCAGGAATTGCTGGATGTGGCGGGCGGTTTCCGTGTGCAGCCGGAGAAGGTGGTTTGCGGTGGGCCTATGATGGGCATGGCCCTGTTTGATTTAAATATTCCGACCACCAAGACTGCCACGGCGTTGTTGGCGCTGTCGAAGGATGAGGTCTCTGCCATGGAGCCGGGGCCCTGCATCAATTGCGGCCGTTGTCTGGAGGTGTGCCCGGGGAGAGTGATGCCCAGCCGGCTTGCGGACTGTGCGGAGCATTTTGACGAGGAGGGCTTTCTGGAGAACGACGGAATGGAATGCTGTGAGTGTGGCTGCTGCAGTTATATCTGCCCGGCCAAGCGTCCGCTCACTCAGGAAATAAAATCCATGCGCAAGCTTCTGCTTGCCAAAAAGAAAAAGAAGTAGGAGGGGGCAAAATGAGCGAAGAGAAGAAAATGCTTAAGGTTTCGTCAAATCCCCATATCCGCTCCCGGGTGAGCACCTCCGGCATTATGCTGGCCGTGGTGCTTGCGCTTCTGCCTGCCGCGGGCTACGGCATCTATAATTTCGGTCCGCGGGCGATGGCGGTGATTGGTGTGACCGTGGCATCCACAGTGCTCACGGAGGCGCTTTACGGGTTCTGCCAGAAGAAGACTACCATAACGGATCTGTCCGCAGTGGTCACCGGGCTTTTGCTGGCTCTGAATCTGCCGGTGAATCTGCCGCTGTGGATGGCGGCATTGGGCGGTGTGTTTGCCATTTTGGTGGCAAAATTATTGTTCGGCGGGCTGGGACAGAACTTTATGAATCCCGCGCTGGCGGGCAGATGCTTTTTATTGATTTCTTTTCCCAAGCAGATGACGGACTTTGCTACTGCGGGCGGTTCTTTTGGCGGTATCACATGGGATGCATATACGGGAGCGACTCCGCTTGCGGCGCTGAAAGCGGGGGAGAGTGTGAACGTGATGGATATGATCGTGGGGCGCGTCGGTGGAACCATCGGCGAGACTTCTATGATTGCTATTGTGGCGGGAGCCTGTATTTTACTGCTGTTGGGCATTATTGATCTGCGGGTGCCCGGGAGTTATCTGATTTCCTTTGTGATTTTTGTGGGGCTCTTTGGCGGAAGAGGCTTTGAGCCCGCCTATCTGTCGGCACAGCTTGCGGGCGGCGGACTGATGCTGGGTGCGTTCTTCATGGCGACGGACTATGTGACGAGGCCCATTACGGTGAAAGGGCAGTATGTGTTCGGTATCTTTTTAGGTATTATGACCGGAATTTTCCGTATCTTCGGCCCCGGGGCGGAGGGTGTTTCCTATGCGATTATTTTAGGCAATCTCCTGGTGCCCCTGATTGAGAAGGTTACCAGACCCAGGTCCTTCGGCTGCAGGAAGGGGGGAAAAGCCCATGAAGCGTAAATCGGATGTAGCGGTGATGTGGAAGGAAGCCGGCATTTTGTTTGCCATCACGCTGATTGCTGGCATTCTGCTGGGCTTTGTGTATGAGCTGACCAAGGAACCCATCCGCATCCAGCAGGAGAAGGCGGTGCAGGAGGCTTGTGCGGCAGTGTTCCCCGGTGAGCAGAATTTGGAATTCCGTGAGATTGAGCTTGCAGTCGGGAATGGGACGGCAGGGCTTGAAAGTCTGGAATTGCCTCAGGGTGTGGAGATTGGCTCTGTATATGAGGCGGTGAATCAAAGCGGACAGTTTTTGGGCTATGTGGTGGAATCCACTTCCACTCAGGGGTATGGCGGCAACATTGTACTCTATGTGGGCGTGACCGCGGACGGAACCGTGGGCGGCGTATCGATTCTGGATATTTCGGAGACGGCCGGACTTGGCATGGAGGCGCCCAAGGTGCTTGCGCCGCAGTTTGCCGGGAAGCGGGTGGAGCAGTTTTCCTACACCAAGACAGGGAGCAGGGCGGATTCCGAGGTGGACGCCATCAGCGCGGCCACTGTCACCACCAAGGCCGTGGTGAATGCGGTGAACGGCGCGCTGAGGACGGCGCAGATTTTGTTGCAGGGAGGTGGCGCGCATGAGTGACAGAAGACTGACTGCGGATAAACCTGCGGAACGACTTTATAACGGATTGGTCAAAGAGAATCCTACATTTGTGCTGATGCTGGGCATGTGTCCCACCCTGGCGGTGACGGTTTCTGCCATCAATGGTCTGGGTATGGGCCTGACTACTACGGCGGTGCTGATGCTGAGCAATCTGATGATTTCTCTGCTTAGGAAGGTGATTCCCGGGAGGGTGCGCATTCCCGCTTTTATCGTGATTATCGCCTCCTTTGTGACGATAGTGCAATTACTGCTGGAGGCTTATCTCCCCGCACTGAATAAGTCGTTGGGAGTTTATATTCCATTGATTGTGGTGAACTGTATCATTCTGGGAAGGGCGGAGAGCTATGCCTATTCCCATTCGGCCATCGCTTCTCTGTTCGACGGCTTGGGCATGGGACTTGGATTTTCGGTTGCGTTGACCTGTATCGGAGCGGTGCGGGAGCTTTTGGGAGCTGGAAAGTTATTCGGTATGGCTGTTTTGCCGGAGAGCTTCACACCCATCAGTATCTTTGCTCTTGCGCCGGGAGCGTTCTTTGTGCTGGCGGGACTGACTGCGCTCCAGAATGTCTGGAAGAGCAAAAGGAGCGTCCACGCGTCAGCATCCGGCTCGGAGAGCATTTCTTCTGAGGAAATGCCCACAAAGCAGGCGGATTCTGAATCTGCCCAGGAAGCGCTTCCCGCGGGATGTGTGCAGAATTGTGCCGCCTGCGGTGTCAGCGGGTGTTCCGGCCATGGCAGATTCTATGACGATAGATATCAGGACTTATCGTCCGACAATAAGTCCGACAATAAGTCCGACGAGGACGGTCTGACCATGATTGAGTTGGAAGAGGAGGAGAGTTAAATGGACAATGTAAAGGAACTTCTTGTCATTTTGATCAGCTCCTCTCTGGTGAGCAATGTGGTGCTGAGTCAGTTTCTGGGACTCTGTCCTTTCCTGGGGGTCTCAAAGAAGATTAAGACGGCGGCGGGCATGGGAACGGCGGTAATATTTGTCATTACTCTTGCAAGCGCCGTGGCAGGGCTGATTTATAAGTTTGTGCTGCAAAAGCTCGGCATCGAGTATCTGCAGACCATTGTGTTCATTCTGGTGATCGCGGCTCTGGTACAGTTTGTGGAGATGTTTCTGCGCAGATATATGCCTGCACTCTACGAGTCACTGGGAGTTTATCTTCCCCTTATCACCACTAACTGCGCTGTGTTGGGCGTGGCGCTCACAAACGTGCAACGGGAGTACGGGATACTCACCGGGATTTTGAACGGTTTCGGCACGGCAGTGGGTTTTACCATCGCCATTGTGATTTTGGCCGGCCTGCGGGAGAAGATGGAGTACAATGACGTCCCCAAGGCGTTTCAGGGCATGCCTATGGTTCTTTTGACAGCGGGGCTGATGGCCATTGCCTTCTGTGGTTTTTCGGGGCTATTATAGAGCTGATATAGGGAGTTGGTATAGAGGCTATTATAGTTGGGAGTGTGACGATGATGAGTGTGACGGGAATTATTGCTGCGGCTGCTGTGGTGGGCTTTGTAGGGATTTTTGTAGGACTCTTTCTGGGAATTGCAGGTCTGAAATTTAAGGTGGAAGTGGATGAACGGGAAGAGGCTGTGCTTGCGGCGCTTCCCGGCAACAACTGCGGAGGCTGCGGTTATGCAGGCTGTTCCGGCCTGGCTGCGGCAATCGCGAAGGGTGAGGCCGCCGTGGACGCCTGTCCGGTGGGCGGAGCGCCGGTGGGAAGCCGGATTGCCGCCATCATGGGAGTGGAGGCTGCGGGCACAGTGCGGCAGGTGGCTTTCGTGCATTGTCAGGGTGACTGTGAAAAAGCAGGTGTCGATTATGATTACTCCGGGGCGGAGGAATGCCGCGTGATGGCTTTTGTGCCCGGGGGAGGGCCCAAGTCCTGTAACAGCGGCTGTATGGGTTACGGCAGCTGTGTGAAGGCTTGTCCGTTTGACGCAATCCATGTGGAGAACGGCGTGGCCGTGGTGGACAGAGAGAAGTGTAAGGCCTGCGGGAAATGCGTGGAGGTTTGCCCGAAACACCTCATTTCGCTGATTCCCTATCAGGCGTCCACAGAGGTGGCCTGTAAATCCACGGACAAGGGGCCGGTGACTATGAAAGCCTGCACGGCGGGCTGTATCGGCTGCGGAATCTGTGTGAAAAATTGTCCCACTCAGGCGGTGACGGTGACGGAGTTCCACGCAGAGATCGATCAGGAGAAGTGTACGGGTTGTGGCGCCTGCGCAGAGAAATGTCCGAAGAAAGCGATTGTGAGATTTTAAGGAGGAGAACGGCAGATGCGTTTGCCTGATGAATTTGAAGAGAATAACAGCGGACTGACTCCCACTGTGTTGTCTGCGATTGTGGCGGTGACGCTGTTTGTGGGCGCGATTCTGGTCATGGTGCTCCTGATGAACAATCAGAACAACCGGAGGGGGCCTGTGACTGCAGAGAAAAAGACGGAGGAATCCACTGAAGAGTCGAGCACCGGCGTAATCTATCCCGACACTAATCTGCTGGTGTCAGGCAGTACCCTTTCCCCGGACGATCTGGATTTCTGGGATAAGTATCCCCAGCAGACGGAGGAGAGCACACAGGCCTCTAAGGAGAGCGCACCGACGGAGTCGGAGACAGTGCCGGAAAATGATCCTGCCACCGACGGGAAGCACACCATGGTAAAGAATCGGGACGGCAAGGAGGAGTGGGTTCTGATCAGCCCCTATCTGCCCAAGAACGACTATGATTTCACCAAGCTGGTGTGTCAGTCTGAGCTGATGAAGTATTACGAGGAGGGGCGGCAGGTCTCCTATGTGGGAGCGGATATCTCCAAATATGACGATTATGTGGATTTTGTAAAATTAAAAAAAGCCGGCATCAACTTTGTCATGATCCGTGTGGGAGCAAGAGGTTACGGAACCGGACAATTGGTGTTGGATGAGTACTTCACGGACAATATCAAGCGGGCCGGCGACGCAGGACTTGATGTGGGCGTGTACTTCTCTTCGCAGGCAATCACTGTGGAGGAGGCCGTCGAGGAGGCGGCGATGGTGCTGGAGGCTCTGGAGGATTATAAGATCACATATCCGGTGGCCTTTGACATGGAATTTGTGGAGAATGATACGGCTCGCATCGAGAATCTGAGCAAGACGGAGAAGACGGAGATTGCAAAGACATTTCTGGATACTGTTGCGGCGGAGGGCTATATGACCGTAATCTACGGAAACAAGGAATGGCTGATCAAGGAGATTGATATGTCCAAGCTCACGGCCTATGATGTGTGGCTGTCTCAGCTGCAGGATGTGCCGGACTATCCTTATCGATTTACCATGTGGCAGTACACCACATCGGCCTCCGTTGACGGCATAGCGGGCTATGCCAGTCTGAATGTGAGCTTTATCGATTACTCGGAGAAGTAGACGGGCGGTAATTGATGATACGGGAAGATATTTTCAGCGCTGTGTAGATATCTGCATAGCGGCTGGGAGACATTCCCTCGATATAGTTGGGCGTATAATTTTTGCGGACGCCGTTTTTGTGCAGGATATCGATGGCCTTGTTGTAGGCCACGGCGGCTTCCTCCTCAGAGCGGTATTGCCCTACCAGATAATCGCCGCGGATATGAATGCGGACAGTATACACATACTGTCCGTTTTTTTGTCGTGTGAGACGGACACCGTGATAGGCATTTAAAATCTCCAGATTCTCTCTGCGAAAGTCTGTGGAATCTCCGTTCAGAAAGCGAAAATCCCTACCCTCCACCGCATAATTTTTGATGCCATAGCGGGAGGCCAGGTTGATCTGCATGCCATAGTCTGCTACAAAATAGTGATTTCCCCGACACATAATCTTGTGGGAGGAAAGGTAAAACAGGTCGTCCAGATCGAATTTCAGGATTTTCGCAGGAGCCAGATGATAATAAAACAGCCGCTTCCCCATATAGATAGGAGTGCCGAAGTAGATGCCGTTATCCCGGAAATTTAACAGACACACCCATTTTTCGTAGGACAAAAGGGCATTTTCGCTGTACTGCAAAAGGCTGATGTCCGGGTCGGTCAGGAGATTCACTCCTTCTAGATAGGCCAGATGAGCTGTTTCGGGATCGTTAAAGCTTCCCAGACTGATATGCTTATGTCTGTAGGTGAGCGATGCGCGAAAATAGGGAGCGCCATCCTTTTTATGTGCGGGATAAACGCCCTTTAATCGCATGTGCTGTTGATTCCTGTCTGTAATTGACTGTTCGCCTGACTTGTTTTTCATGATTTCAGTATAACATGACTCATAAAAGAAAAACAAGCCGCATACATATGTTTATCGGAGGAAAACAGTATGTATAAAAAGGCGATAAGCGTGCTGATAGTATTGAATCTGATTATGCTGTTCAGTGCGCTTAGTGTAAAAGGTATCTCGCAGAGCAGACAAGCTTCCATGCCTGCCAGCGAAATAAAGATGGATGAGAGAGTGCTGGCAACCAGAGAGGCCGGCAGGATGGGAATCATGGATACCACCGTCTCCGGTCAACGCGTGGTGGACGTGCAGTTATTGGAGCGCGGCAGCAGTTATAGTCTGGAGGAGGAGGATCTGGATATTCTGAGGCGTATCGTGGAGGCGGAGGCCGGCAATCAGGATGTGGAGGGAAGACTTCTGGTGGCAAATGTGGTCTTGAACCGGGTGGCCAGTGAGAAGTTTCCGGACAGCGTCAAAGATGTGGTGTTTCAGGAGGAAAATGGCGTGAATCAGTTCTCACCGGTCTCCAACGGCAGTATCTGGACGGTGACAATCAGCGAGGAGACCGACGAGGCGGTGGAACGTGCTCTGGAGGGAGAAGATATCTCCGACGGGGCGCTCTATTTTGTTGCGAGAAAGTATGCCGACGACAATAAGGTGAGTTGGTTTGATCGATATCTAACCTATCTGTTCGAGCACGGAGGACATGAGTTCTTTCGATAGGCGGTTTCAGGAAAGTTTTGAAATTTTGACTTTATGGAATTTACGAATTTATGAATTTACGAATTTACTATGGGAGAATTTTGGGGTATCATATAAGAAGGGATGTGGACATGACCGGCTTGTCATGCATCATACCCTGAAAAATATTGTGGCAGGAGGATGAGAGGATATGACATATGAAGAGTTGGTGAAACAGGTGGGAGCATTGGCGGAAAAGGCGGATGCAAGTAAGATTCCGGGACATGTGGCGTTTCAGTTCAATATTGAGGGAGAGGCGGCAGGCGCCTTTTATCTGGAAATTTCGGATGGTAAAGTAAATGTACAGCCCTATGAATATTATGACAGGGACGTGTTGGTAACCTGTACTGCCGATACCCTGCTGAAGATTGTCAGCGGTAAGCTCGATCCCATTTGGGCCTTTACCACCAAGAAAATCAAGGTCGAGGGCGATCTGGGGAAAGCGGTTCTGCTGAAAGAGGTTGTGGGTAAGTAGAAGCAGCAGTTCAGACTGAAATATTGTGATTGCCGATTCATCAGTGTCGGCAGAAGGGGCTGGGGGATAGACTGGCAGCCAGTTGCGGCTGGGTGTTTTCTAATAGTGCTGTTATAAAATATCGTAATTTTACGGGTCGGTTCTAAGGTGCATCCATGCACCGTAGAACCTGAAATGCGCATCCGTGCGCATTTCACCCTGATCTCCGGCACGCACTATAAGAAAACACACCAGCCTCCACTAACGGCTGCCAATCTATCCCCCAGCCCCTTCTGTCTCGATACCGGCTGAATGTGGCAATCATAATATCCAAATCGAGGAACTGCATTTACAGGAAGATTTTCGATAAAATTGGAATCAGTTGATTTTATCCTCTCCCCGGATTTTCCTGTTTTTCCGTTCTTCCAGTTCCTCAATCTGTTTCAGTAAACAGTCTGAAAAAGTTCCCTCGATCGGTGTAGCTTCTCCTGTTGTATAGCAGTCAAGAAGGACGATTTTGTTGTTCTTATCAAAGCAGAATATTTCATCACCATTCCCTATGATGGACAAAAACGGAATAAAGTCGGTAAAGCCGTCATCGTGTAACTCTTTCGTTTTTACACGAATATCAAGAAATTCGGGTATTTCATTGGCAATTCCATAGACAATGATTCCACGGCAAAATGACCAGAATGGCCCTATATCATACATTTTAGCCCGCGGCCATAGTTCTTCCCGTACTTCCATATAAAGTCCGCCTAACGGAGACATGGTAAATTCCCTAAAATCAGCAGGAAGATTTATTTTATATTGATTTTCAAAATCCTTTATATCCTGCTCGGATGGCTCATTTCCCATACAAGCTACAACTTGATAAGTCTGTTTATCATAATTACGAAAATAATTGTAAACTTTTTCCAAAGACATAATTGCACCTCTTTCAAATTTCGAGTTTCTTCACAAACTGGAAATAGGCAATATGTTGTTGGATATAAATTGCACAAGTCACGTTCACAGAAAGGCTGTTTTCACGGTGCCAGAGGTTTCGTTTAAT
>JAIDDH010000126.1 GCA_029055435.1 Acetatifactor sp. | reverse complement strand
TAAAGTAACTGTATTTGCCTTTTCTCATATTTATATTGTATTGGGAGTTGTGCTATTTGAAGGAGGGATTGATAATTTATGGCTACCGGTTATTTAATCATACAGGCACGGACGGCGCAGGATGCGCTTCCGCTCAGTGGTGTACAGATTCAGATTATGGATGACCAGGATGAGAATATTTATCAGGTGACAACGGATGAAAGTGGAGAAACGGAGAGAATTTCTTTAGAAACTCTGGACAGATCCCTGTCCCTGGATCCGGATTTTTCCGGAACGCCTTATATCAGTTATAATGTGCTTGCGCTTGCTGACGGTTTTAATTCGGTTCATATTGTCGGCATTCCGATTCTGGATGGAGAAACCGCCATTCAGCCGATTGAATTTGTTCCGATGCGGGCGATGCAGCGCACACCGACCGTGACAGAGATTGAAATCGGCATGCCCGCTGTCTCCATGACGGGGAATCGTAACCAGAAGGGACCCGTTGCAGATTCGCGGGTACTCCGCCAAGTGGTCATCCCGAATCCGATCACGGTACACTTAGGTGCTCCCGGCGCATCCGCAGCCAATGTCCAGGTGTCCTTTCCCGATTATGTAAAGAATGTTGCCAGCAGTGAGATTTATTCTACATGGCCGGACGCTTCCCTACGGGCAAATATTTATGCAATTATCACTTTTGGACTGAACAGGGTTTTTACCGAGTGGTACAGGAGCCGCGGCTATAACTTTGACATAACAAACAATACTGCCTATGACCAATATTTTGTACGTGGGCGGAATATCTATGAATCCATCAGTCGGATTGTGGACGAAATTTTTAATGAATATGTCCGCAGGCAGGGACAGTCTGCACCTTATTTTACATCATTCTGCAACGGAACCACTGCGACCTGCTCAGGTATGTCCCAGTGGGGAACGGTTAGTCTGGCAAATCAGGGACTCAGCCCCCTGCAGATACTGCGTTCCTATTACCCAAAGGATGTGGAGATTGCTGAGACGAACATTATTACCGGCGTTCTGTCCTCCTATCCCGGCACCGCGCTCAAGACAGGGAGCAAGGGACTTGACGTCCAGACGATTCAGACTTATCTGGGAAGGATTCGGCGCAATTACCCCGCAATTCCTGCGATTACGGATGAAGCGGGCGTGTTCGGAGAAAGTACAAGGGCGGCAGTTGCCAAGTTTCAGAGTATTTTCAGTCTCCCATCCGATGGCGTGGTCGGAAAGTCAACCTGGAATAAGCTTTCCTATCTGTATGCCTCTGTGACCAAACTTGCCGAGCTAAGCAGCGAGGGAACTTCTCTCGGGATCGGGACCGTTCCGCCGGGTTCAGTTTTGCACCTGGGTTCCACAGGGCAGGATGTCATTACCCTGCAATATCTTTTGAATGTGGCAGCCGAATTTAATTCTGCGATTCCGGCTCCGATACAGGACGGAAATTTCGGACGGGATACGCAGCAGGCAGTTGCGGCATTCCAGATTGCGGCGGGGCTTAATCCGGACGGTATCGTGGGACCGCTCACATGGCAGGCGCTGTATAATACTTATCTGGGAGCGGGTAATGTGATTCCTCCCGGTGTCGATGCCGGTGTCACGGAATATGTCGTCCGTTCAGGGGATACGCTCTGGCTGATTGCACGCAGGTTTAACACGACGGTTGATGCGATTAAACGCCTGAACGGACTGACAAACGACAATCTAAATATCGGTCAGGTACTGAGGATTCCGGCAACGGAATCTGCCGGCGGATCGTATTTTGAATATGTTGTCCGTTCGGGGGATACGCTTTGGCAGCTGGCACAAAGATATAATACGACGGTTGATGCAATTAAAATTTTGAATGGGCTGTCCGGCAATGATTTAAATATTGGGCAGATTCTCAAAATTCCTTCTGCGGGAGCGTCTTCCGTCCCGTATTTTGAATATACCATTCGCTCGGGAGATACTCTTTGGCAGCTGGCGTCAAGATATGGCACGACAGTCAATGCCATCAAAAGTTTAAATGGATTGAGCAGTGATATTCTGAATATCGGTCAGGTGCTGCGGATTCCCGTTGACTGAGTGTAGGATTAAATTATGCCTTCCCGCCATTCTCCTCCGGCACTTTACGCTCCGCGGAATTCTTAAACTTTGCCACTTCCTTTGCCGCCTGGGCGATGGCGATATTGGTGCCTGCGCCGGCCACGCAGCCGCCCGGGCACGCCATGCCTTCTATCAGGCAGCCGTTCATTTTGCCGGCCTTCGCCAGAAGCAGGAGCTTCTTGCACTCCGCAAGACTCTCCGCATGCTCGATATGCACCTCAGTTCCCGGATAGTAGGTGTTGATGCAGTCCTCGATGGCGGAGGCCACGCCCCCAGCCACGCCATAACCGCGACCAGCCCCGGTGGCATCCATCATGGCGTCCATAGCCTGAATCTCCTCCAGCAAAATCCCTTTAGCCTCAAACATGCCTGTAAGTTCCTCAAATGTGATGACAAAATCCACATCCGAGCGCACGGTTCGGCGACTGGCTTCCAGTTTCTTGGAGGCACAGGGCCCGATGAATACCACCGAGGCATCCGGGTGCTCCTCCTTAATGATTCTGGCCGTTGCCACCATAGGAGTCAGCTCATTGCTGATCTTGTCGATGGTCTCCGGAAACAGATTCTTTGCCATCACAGACCAGGATGGACAACAGGAAGTCAGCGCAAAGGCCTGATTGCCGTTTACGACCTCCTTCACATAATGCTCCGCCTCCGCCATACAGCCCAAATCAGCTCCCAGAGCTGTCTCGTACACATCCGCAAACCCCAATTCTTTCAGAGCAGTCTTAAACATATCCGGCGTCACTTTGGGGCCGAACTGCCCCGCGAAGGCAGGCGCGACCTGGGCGATGATCTTTCTCCCCGACTGCATGGCCCGAATCAACTGAAAAATCTGAGATTTGTCGGCGATGGCTCCGAAGGGACAACTCACCATGCACATGCCGCAGGACACGCACAGATCATTGTCAATGACAGCCCGTCCCGCTTTATCGGACTTGATGGCCCCGATGCCGCAGGCATGCTTGCAGGGACGTTCTTTATGACAGATTGCGTCATAGGGACACACGGCCTTGCACTTGCCGCATTGAATGCACTTCTCCTGGTCGATGACCGACTTCCCCTTCACCATGGAGATAGCGCCTCTGGGACAGACTGCCTGACAGGGATGCGCCACACAGCCCATACAGGAATCCGTAATCTCATAGAGGTTCTCAGGACAGGCATTGCAGGCGGAAGGAATTACCTGCATCAGAGGCGGCTCATAATATTTCTCATCGATATTGCTCTCCTCCAGCCCCTCCGTCAGATGTCCGGGACGTTCGCGGTTTTCCGGGCGCAGACTCATCCCCATGGCCAGACGGATGCGTTCCCGGATAATAGCCCGGTCTCTGTAGACGCTCTCGCGATACCGGGACTCCTCATAATCCACGATCTGATAAGGCAGAGCCTCCATATCATCTTTTAAATTCTCAGAATGATACGCCAGATTGGCCACTTCCTTAAAAACTCTTCTCCGTCTTTGTCTGACAGGAGTGTCAATTCCTCTCATATCGCTCATATGCCGACCTCTTCTCCTATACTGCCAAAAATCCTTTTGGAAACCCTTTACTGAAAATCCTTATGATAATAATCATTCTCAATATATTCCCGTTCCAGCCACCCGCTGTCTATGATTTCCCTGCCCTGCGCCATGCTAAGCAGCTTCGCAAAGTCCTTGCGGTACAGTTCTTCATAAGACGCGTTATATCCGATCAGGACATTCTTATTTTTCCTGGCGATGAGCCGCATCAGATATCTTAAGCCCTTCTGCGAATTCCCGGAGGCAGCTTTGCCCTTGACATGCACATTGATTTTATGGATGTCCCGGTCCTTCGTGTAAATCCACAACGCATTCACACTATCCGGCTGATACATCCAGATGATGTCCGACATAGGGATCACACAGGCTATATGGTCTGCACCGGCATAACAGACAGCGTCACTAACCGCAATCAGACGGGTAAACTGCGGCGAACGCTCTGCCTCCCGCTCAAACCTCGCCTCTGAGAAGCCCGGAATCGCCAGCAGACTCTCTTTTGCCTGACTGTATCGATAAAAGACCACTATCAGATAAATGCCTCCCGCTATCAGGATTGCTCCCGCAAAAATCACATAGACAAACATCTGCAGGACGAAATCTTCCATCATAGACCTCTTGCCGCCGAAAATCAATAACAACAGCAAAATCGCCATAATTACCACGACGGCCGCACCGTCGCTGACAATACCCTTTAACAGCTTCCGAAGACTTTTCATCCCACACCTCTATGCAGCCGTCAAAGAAGCCGCAACCAGAATATATAAGACCAATAAAACCAAACATCCCAGCACGATCAAAACGCTCAGTAAAACCTTGAGAGCTGTTGACATCTTGGATTTTATGATTGCCCTCACTGCCCAAAAGCCGCCATAGCAGATCAGAGCACCCAAGATTCCAAACAGTCTCCAAAGCGCAACTGCCGCCACTGTCGAGCCAATGGCATATCCTGTGTCGCCCTTTTTCTTTGCCGGCTGTCCGTTATCCGCCACCACATTTCCCGACGCAAGCGGGTCAGTGTAATTGCTGTTGTTTACTGCATCCTGTTGATTGTTCTGTACTTCCTGTTCCATTTCTCCACTCCTTATCCCAATAGTTCTGAATTAATAAATTCAGAACTATTTTACACCAGAAAGACCTGCCATTCAACTCTAACTTATATCGGCGCTCATCTACCCCTGCTTTTTGTTATGATATCGCGATTGCTGCATTCAGCCGGTATCGAGGCGGAGGAGGCAGGGACGGATTTGCAGACATTGGCAAAGGTTGGTGCGTTTTCTTATAGTGCGTGCCAGAGACCAGGGTGAAATGCGCACGGATGCGCATTTCAGGTTCTATGGTGCACGGATGCACCTTAGAACCGACCCGTAAAATTACGATATTCTATAACAGCACTATTAGAAAACACCCAACCGAAGCCGACTGCAAATCCGTCCCTGCCTCCTCCGGCCGACACTGTCTAAATGCATCAAGGCATTCTCACTCCTCCATCACACGAACTGCCGCATTTTCCGCAAATTCTTTATTGCTGTGCTCGACAATCTCACTGTCCGGTCCTAACGCCGCGCTGCTTATGGCCGCGTATCCGCCGTTTTTCTCCAGCACCGTCACTGAGATTTTGCGGGTTCTGTGCTCTGTCCCCAGAATCCCTTCAACCTCCTCCACCACATACACATAATACATGGCGTTCATGTCTTCGTGGAGTGCGCTTGTCGGTATGACCATATCATAGCTTTCACTGTTGCAGCTATAATTCATGGACACAGTCTGACCGGCGGGCAGACCAGACACATCCGCCTCAATCCGCAGCACACGCTGTCCGTTCTGATTCTCCTGATAGCGCACAATACCGTCAAAGCGTCTGGTCTCGCCCAGAGAAGCCTTGCACTGCAGGGAGACCTTATCCCCGATGGACAGACGCTTCCCGTCCTCCTCCGAAAGTTTTACCTCCACGCCGTCCCCCGTCTTGGTGTAGAGCACGCAGGCTCCGTCAACTGTCCGGCCTCCGGTCTCCACTGCGCATCCCAGAACTGTTCCCACCTCCTTTGCGAGAACCTGACCTTCGGCCTCCTTCAATTGTTTCAGCTGCTCAAGCGTCCGCTCTCCGGCCGCAAGCTCACCGGAAAGGCGCACCCGCTCCGCCGTGACGGAACCGATATCCGCTCTGGCATCCTCCAGACTGCGGTTCCAGTCCCTGATGGCCTCCTCCCTATCTATTCTCGCCTGTTCCAGCGCATTTTCAGCCCGCTCATACTCCTTCTTGTACAGATTGTAATCCAAAGCCGAATACTCGTCATTATCCTTGGCATCCTTCATGCGCAGCTTTGCGCTCTCCGCGGCGAGCTCCGCATTATTCACCAGCAGATCCTGTTTCGCCACCAGATTGTCGTAATCGGCCAAAAGCCGTTCCTCCAGCTTTTTCTGCTCTTGGTTCTGTCTGCTCTGCGTATTTGCCAGATCATTGATCTGCGCCCGCAGATAATTTTGCCGGGCAGTCTCTTCCTGAATCTGCCTCTCCAGATCATCCATATCCAGCGCAAACAGCACATCCCCCTCCTGTATCTGCTCGCCGGTCCGGACGGACGCTGTGTATACCCTCAGCCCCTGAGGCGCATACACCCCATAAGTTTCCCCCGGCAGGATGTTGCCCACACCGTTTATCTCATAATGGATACTTCTTTTCTCAACCTGACAAAGCCGTACTCTGGGGAGTTCATTGCGATAAATACCTTTAGCCACCACTGTGCAGACCAGCATAAAACCCATAAATAACAGGAAGCCCGCCAGAATCCCCCTCTTCTTATTCCAGTTGTTCCAGTTGTTCCAACTGCTTAAATCATTTAATTCGTTGCCCATCCAATCTACCCCTTTACTGCCCCCGCGATGATGCCCTGTTCCAGCGAATCCCGAAACAGCGCAAACACAAACAGCGACAATGTCAATGTAATCAGGGAAGCGCATGCCGCGAAACCCGCCTGCTCTATGGAAATCTCCGGCAGATACAAAGACAATGGCCAGAGCGACTTATCCCTGATGAACGCTAGCGGCTCCTCCATCCGGTTCCAATTCTCCAGAAAGCTTAAGACAAAAGCCGCCAGGATCCCGCCCTTCGCAAGAGGAAATCCTATCTGCCAGAATATCCTGAACTCTCCCGCACCGTCCACCCGCGCAGACTCTAACAGCTCCGCCGGAATTCCTTCAAAACTTCTATAAATCAAAAACACCGGGAAGGTGGAGAACACTGCAGGCAGAATCACCGCCCAGCGAGTGTCTAACAACTCAAAATCTTTCAATACCAGATATTGTGACAACTGTGTCACCTGAAACGGCAGCAATAACAGCGCCATATACAAAAAGAATAAAGCCCTGCGTCCTCTGAACTCAAACGCCGCAAAGGCCCACGCAGCCGGAACTCCCACCGCCAGCTGCCCCAGAAGGATCACTAACACCATCCCCACGGAATTCCAAAACAGCTTCATAAACTCCGGGGAATAGAACAATAATCTCCGAAAATGCTCCCCCGTGGGATAATCCGGTATCCAGTGCCAGCCAATCCTGCCGTCCGTGTTCAGCAAAAGCGGCGCAAGGCGCTCCCTCCACTCATAGGCGTCCGTCAAAGAGCCCGATACCAGAATCAGAACCGGCAGCAAAAACAGACTGCCCAGCGCAAACACAGCAAACGCAATAGCCACCCTGCCGCAGACAGCGCTGATTTTTTCTCCCGGATTTTTATATTTTATTCTGTCCATCCTGTTTATCCACGCTCCTTCTGCTCCCCGGATGCAATGCCCAGCTTCCGCTCCATCAGAAACGCGCCTGTGCCCAGCACAAGAGCTGTTAGCACCGCTCCCGCGGCCATCTTGTCAAAATCCAGTTTGGTATACCAGTTGCTGAACACATGCTGCAGCAGATAAATCTCCCTTGGCGGGTACGCTCCGTTAATCAGATACGCCTCCCGGAACACCTTAAAGGTATTCAAAAGAGACAACAGGGTGATGGTATAGGCAGCCCCTTTCAGACTCGGCAATGTCACATGGATAAAACATCGTATCTTCCCCGCGCCGTCCACCCGCGCGGCCTCCAATACCTCCACGGGAACCGTTTTCAGCGCGGCAAACCACAGCACCACGGTGTAGCCCAGATTCTTCCAGAGATAGGTTCCCACAAGCACGCCGAAGGAAGCGCCGCCCTCCATGAAATCGATCTTTGTGCCCATAATTCCATTGAGAAATCCCTGCTTCTCAAACACCAGCCGCCACACAAGCACCACGGTGGCGGCCGGCATGGCCTGAGGCAATAAATAACACACCTTGGCGTGTTCCAGGAATGGAAGCTGTTCCATAGCCAGCGCTATGAGAAGACTTCCCGCCAACAGCAGGGGCAGACACACGCCCACAAACTTCAGGGTATTTTGCGCTGCCAATAAAAACGCCTGATTTTGAAATACATTTTTATAATTATCCAGACCGCAGAATTCTCCCGTCATGGCCGTGGTGAAGGAGCGGCGCACCACATCTCCGAAGGGGAGCACCAGAAACAGGCTCACCCCCAGGAGACTGGGCAATAAGAAAACAAGATGCCATAATCCGCCCTGCCTGCGCCGCCTTTTCACTTTATTCCGCCAGATAGAGCTGCAGCTTCCTCTCGATTGCATTCACGCTCTCCTCTATGCTCTGCTCTCCTGTCAGCGCCTTGGCGCCCTCCTCCAGCACAGTATCCCGCAGCATATATTCACAGCTGCTCACTGTGTCGATACTGTCCAGCATATTATTAAAGGCCTCATACACCTCCGGCTTGCACCACTTTACCTCGATAGAGACGCCGGGGCCGGCCGAACCATCCTCATTTCGTATAGAGCTGCTCATCCATACATAGGGCTCATAGCTCGGATTGCCCTTGTCATCTTTATAGGGATTTTCTTCCATCTTTACCACGACATCCCGATTGACGGGAATCGCCCAGTACATCTCGTCTATCCAGTCTCCCAGCGCATAGCGGACAAATTCCTGCGCGTGCTCAGATGATTTGGATGCTGCATTGATTCCAAACATAGTCATGGGAAAAGCAGCCTGTCCCTCTCCGGGAAGGAGCATATAATCCAGCTTTCCACACTCCAGTGTGGCTAAAAAAGGATTAATGCTGCCCTTGATGCCGCCTCCCAGAGTTCCGATGCCAAAGCAGTCTCCATACATCATCATACCCTGAGCTGCGCTCTCCGCACCCTTTGATATGGAATACATCTGATTGGAGCGTCTGGTGCTTCCCAGCTCTAAATCTCCCCATCTGTTCCATATTCTGTCACGCTCCGCAATCTCCTCCGGCGTGAGATTTTCTCTGTCAATCTCATAAACCTGCTTGCCAAGCTCTATGAATTTGGTGACTGCCTCTCTGTCCAGACTGCCGTCCTCTTTTGTAAAGCAGTTGCCATAGTTAAACATAAGCGACTGCAGTACAGTGGGCGCATCCACGAGGCCCACCTTCGTGCCTCCTTTCGGAGCCTTTGCCGCCTTGAACGCAGACACCATATCTTCCGCACTCTGAATCCCTGAAAGATTATCTTTATCTCCTATGAGAACAGGAACCGTAAAGCCCAGAGGTATGGTATAGAGCGCATCCTTATACCTCAAGGCATTGATAATATTGTCAAAATAGTTATACTCACCCTGCAGACCTTCATATAATGCGCTCAAATCCATGAGCACACCCTTATCCGCATAGGAGTTATAGGGCAGATCATCCAGAAGCAATACGTCCGGTCCCTCCCCTGCGGCCAGCGCAGTGGCAAGATTCCTCAGGGCGTCCTCCCTGGTGACTCCATCATCCCCGGTGATACCGATTTCATAGCGCACATACACCTGAGGATATTGCACACGATATGCACTGATTACCATCTGAATATTCTGATCTTCATAGAGGCTGTACACCGTTATCATATTCTCCGGCACAGAGGGCACCTGTGCGTCATAGACAAACTGCACAAACCGCCAGTCCTCGAACATCAGATAAAATACCGGCATTTCCTCCGCAGCTCCGGCCACATACATATCCACAAACCATGCGTTGTCACTGAGACTGCAAAGAGACCCGTCTATCAGCTGCTCCGCCACACTGCCATACAGGACATGGCGGTACAGACCCTTCTTGGTCACCACATAGATGCTGTCCTCCTCGCCAGGATACAACAGATACCCATAGGATATATTGCCGTTTGAATCGCCCAGACTGCCGGAGAGCAGGTCGCTTAAGCATTTATCCTCCTCCAGTTCCTCTCGAGTGTCCAGATCATATATCTTGAGCGCATCCCTCGTATCCAGCAAAAGACAATTTCCGCCCCGGGAAAGATAGCCGACCTTACCGTCCACTTCAAACAGGAATTCCGTCTCCCCGTCCTCACTGTTTACCCGATAGACCATCGTAGTCTCGCTGCCCCAATTTGTCACATAAAAATAGCCGTCCCTCCCATAATACATAAATACAGAGTCCTCTTTCGGCACAGTATCCCACGGTGTTTCTGTCCCATCGGGACTCAGATAATATTTTTCATAATACCATTCATTCTGACCGGCTCTGGCAAACACTGTGTACATTCTGGCTCCATTTTCCGCCACCACCATATCCGTCAGATAATTATCTGCCTCAAAGCGCTTCCGCAGCACTTCCGGGCATGCCTCTGCTTCGTCCGATATGGTCTTTGCCGTCAAATCCGCCCGTGCGCCCACGCCCATGGTATCTGCCAGATACAGCCCGTCACCCCATGGCAAAATCTGTTTTCCCTGATCCAGCATACAGCCTTCCCCATAGGAGAACTCCGTCTCCACATAACGCCCCAGAGAAGGTTCCTGACCCGACGCTTGCGAGGTGGGCTGCTTTGCGTCCTGCATCTCCATATTCACATCGGCCGCATCCTTACCTGATTTCCCGCAGCCCGCCAGACACGAGGTAAGCAGGCAGCCAGCCAGCACGGCGGCCAGCATGCGTTTTGATTTTACAAGACAATTTCGATACTTTGTAAACAGCATGTTATCTCTCTCCTTTGACAATCATTCTTATATCAGGTATCATAAACGCTTTATCTCTAAAAAACTTCTAAAACTTCTTTATTTTACAACTATATTTTAGTGCCGTTTAGAGGATTTTTAGAGAAAAATGTGATATGCTAAAAAAAACTTCAAGATAATCGAGGAAGAGTGCAATGAAACTACTGCTGGTGGAAGACGATGAAACCTTAAACAGAAACCTGACTTTCTTTCTGGAAAAAGAAGGCTATCAGGTGGATTCCTGTCTAAACGGCGAGGACGCCCTGTATTATCTCCAGGAGGGCAGTCCCGATCTGATCCTGCTGGACCGGATGCTGCCGCTCTTAGACGGCATGGAAGTGCTGAAAAAAATCCGACAGGCGCAAAACCGCACGCCCGTGCTGATGCTCACCGCTCTGGGGACTCTGGCGGACAAGGTGGATGGTCTGGACGCCGGAGCGGATGACTATCTGGTGAAGCCCTTCGCCATGGAGGAACTTCTGGCGCGCATCCGCAGCCTGTGCCGCAGAAGCGGTCTCGCACCCGCAGACAGCGCCTATGACACCGAGGACGCACTCACCCTGCACTACGGCGATCTGTGGCTGAATCCCCGTCTGCATGAACTAAAGGGGCCCTCCGGCACAGTCACTCTGTCCAACAGAGAGAGCTCGCTGCTTCAATATTTTCTGCAAAACGGCGGTCAGGCCTTAAGCCGCGGACAACTGCTCATCAAAGTCTGGGGTCCCGACAGCGAAGTGGAGGAAGGAAATCTGGACAATTACATCTTCTTTTTGCGCCGTCGTCTGAAATCCCTGAAATCCCGCCTTCGCATCGCCACTCTGCGGGGTGTGGGATACCGTCTGGAGGGAGGGGATTCTCATGTTGTTTAGACGCCTGCACCTCCAGCTCACCGGTCTGTGTGCGTTGATTACCACAGGTATACTGGTTATTTTTACGATTCTCTATCTCTCCGTGTCGGAGCATTCGCTGCGGACAAATCTCATCCTCACCTTTCAGCATGACTTCGACACCCTTGTGAGCAGCCTGGAACAGCAGCCCACTCTGACTCATCAATTTCTTCTGCGCATGGAGCAGACTAATGATTATATGATTTTTCTGTGGGACAACGGAAAGCCGCTGGCCTTCAACCGGATTGAATCCCACGGGCCTTACGCCGGGATTGCTCAGAGCATTTACGAGGATTATCTGGAGGAGACGTCAGCCGCCATATCTGCGGGCTCCACATCCGCATCCTTTCTCCTCTCCCACGGCGACCGGATGAACACGGGAATCGGCTACATCTACACCGGACAGATGAGCGCTGCGGAAAAAGTCCTTGCATTGCAGAAGAAAGAAGGGCTTGTCCTCCTGGTGCTCTCCCCCAACACAGCCTTTCACGACCGCATCCTGCACCAGCGCATCCTCTTTTTACTGCTCTCTCTGGCAGGCTGCCTTCTGCTCACGCTGTCGGCCTGGCTGTTCACAGGCAGAATGCTTCGTCCCCTGCGGGAAAATCAGGAAAGACAGCTGGCCTTCATCTCCGGAGCCTCCCATGAGCTGCGCACGCCTCTGGCAGTCATTGTTTCTGCCGCCCAGGCCCGCCC
>JAIDDH010000125.1 GCA_029055435.1 Acetatifactor sp. | reverse complement strand
TATCCTCTTCCACACATTAGCGTTGGGGAATGCCCCGGTACTTGACTCGTCCTCCTCGAGATTCAGCCCATCCTCACCCTCAAACATACAGGCTCCGCCGATGGGCAGAAGCTTTAGCGAGTATTTCGTGTTACCTTTTTGGAAAGAGAGCAACGTGGGCCCCATGCCGATGGAAAATTCCACCACATGAATCCCTCCCGCCTTGGCCAGAAGGAAGTGGCCCAGCTCATGGGAGATGACTACAATCCCAAAAATGATGATAAACAGAATAATTGTCTCTATTCTCATATGTCAGTCCTTTTGTCTGAATTTCACTGATATTTTCAGTCCTGTCTATATCCCGGTCATCTCTTTACCGATATTTTGCCGTGATATAGTCACAAGCCTCCTGCTCTGCGCCGAGAATCTCATCCACCGTGGGATTTTCAATCACATGATGTCTGTCCATGCACTCGGCAATACAGTCTGTAATCTCAAGATACGAAATTTTCCTGTCCAGGAAAAGTCCCACCGCCCTCTCGTTGGCGGCATTGTAAATCGTGGGCATGCTGCCCCCGGCCTCGGCCGCTCTATAGGCAAGCTGCAATCCCACAAAGACATCCGTGTCCGGCTTCTCGAAGGTCATCTGACCCAATTTGTAAAAGTCCACCCGCTCTCCCTGCATAGGCCGTCTGTCGGGATAATACAGGGCATACTGAATGGGCAGCTTCATATCCGGCGCACCCAGCTGCGCCATGATGGCGCCGTCCGCAAACTGCACCGCCGAGTGAATGATGCTCTGAGGATGTACCACCACCTGAATGCGGTCCAGATCCACACCAAACAGCCACTTGGCCTCCATTACCTCCAGCCCCTTGTTCACCAGCGTGGAGGAATCGATAGTAATCTTGCGCCCCATGGACCAGTTTGGATGCTTCAGGGCATCCTCAAGCTGCACCCCGGCCAGTTCCTCCCTGGTCCTGCCCCGAAAAGGCCCGCCCGAAGCGGTGAGCAGAATCTTCTCCACCCGATTCGCAGGTTCGCCGTGCAGAGACTGGAAAATGGCGCTGTGCTCGCTGTCCACCGGCAGGATGGACACGCCGCACCGCTTTGCCAGCGGCATGATAATATGGCCCGCACACACCAGCGTCTCCTTGTTGGCGAGAGCAATATCCTTGCCCGCCTCAATGGCGGCGACAGTAGGTCTGATACCAATCATTCCCACAATTGCAGTCACCAATACCTCCACCTGCTCCAAAACGGCAATCTCTAAAAGGCCTTCCATCCCGGAGACAATCTTCACCGGCAAATCCGCAACGCGCGCGCGCAGATCCTCCGCCGCCTCCCGGCTCCACATGCCGGCCACACACGGCTTAAACTCCCTGATCTGCGCCTCCATGCGCTCCACATTGCCGCCTGCCGCCAGCGCAAGTACCTGTAAATCCTCATTAGCCCGCACAATCTCCAGCGTCTGGACTCCTATGGAACCCGTGGAACCCAGAATCGCAATCTTTTTCGTCCCGTCCGACATCTCAATTTCCTCACTAAAGTATCATCAAAAGCGCCAGAAAATAAACCATGGGCGCCGTCACTGTCATGCTGTCAAAGCGATCCATGATGCCACCATGCCCGGGGATCAGCTTTCCATAGTCTTTAATATCGTGATTTCTCTTGATGGCCGAGGCCGCCAGATCTCCCACCATGCTCATCACCGCGCCCACCGCACAGACGAACGCAATCGCCCATGCCACATGCTGTCCGGGCAAAACCTTCTCCACCATCAATTGTCCGTAAATACCACCGATGAGCGCTGTCCCCAGCACTCCTCCGATACAGCCCTCCAGAGATTTCTTGGGGCTGAGCACCGGGAAAATCTTCTTTTTGCCAATCAGTATGCCCACCGCATAGGCACAGGTATCACAGCCCCATGAGCTGATGAGAATCAGCCACACCAGGTATATCCCCTGCGGACACATCCGGGTGAGATACACAAAGGAGAGCATGAGCGGCGCATACAAAAAAGAAAAGACTGCGGCCTCCACCTGCATAGCCCGATACTTCGGGAATGTCACCACATACACCAACATCTCCGCCATAAACACCGCCACGATACACATGAGCAGCAGCACCTTATCTTCTGAAAAATAAACCGTGATATAATAGGCCGTCACGCCCAAAAAGCCTATGATTTCCAGCGCATTCGCCTTCTTTTCATCCGTGGAGCAGCCGAGAGCCTTCGTCAGTTCTCTGTAAGCCACCATAGAACACAGATACAAAATCAAAAGCAGGGGCCATTCTCCAATGCTCATGGCCAGAACCGCTGTCACAAGCAGAACTACCCCGCTGGCTAATCTGGTCCAAAACATCCTTTACTCCTCCTTCAAGCCGCCATACTTTCTGTTTCTATGATTATATGCCTCCACGGCTTTCAGCAATTCTTCTTTTGTGAAATCCGGCCATGCAACAGGAGTGACATAAAACTCTGTATAGGCTAACTGCCATAACAAAAAGTTAGAAATGCGCTGTTCACTGCAGGTTCGGATCAAAAGATCCGGATCCGGGATTCCCGCCGTGTCCAGTCCGGCGCTGATGCGCTCCTCCGTCACGTCCTCCGGCTTCAGCTCCCCGGCTGCCGCCTGTCTCACCAGCCCGCGGACTGCCCTCGTCACTTCGTCTCTGCCGCCATAGTTGATTGCAACCTGAAAATGCAGTCCGTCATTATCCTTCGTTGCCTCCTCCAGCTCGGCGATCCTGACTCGCAGATCCTCGTCCAGCCGAGAGACATCCCCGATGACCCGCACGCACATACGATTCTTCTCCGCCGTCTTCAGACATGTCTTCATATAATTGCGCAGAAGCTTCATCAGCGCATCCACCTCATCCTTCGGCCTGCTCCAGTTCTCCGTGGAGAAAGCATACACCGTCAGATACTGGATGCCCATCTTATAGGCCTCCTCACAGATGACCTCCACCGTCTTGGCTCCCTCAGCGTGCCCGTAATTGCGGGGCATTTTTCTGGCTTTAGCCCATCGCCCGTTGCCATCCAATATGATTGCCACATGACGCGGCATCACCATATGTTCATCCATAGTATACCTCTCATCCTTAAAGCTAATACAGGGCGGAGGAGTAATCCCCTCCGCCCTGTCTGTCTCTATACTGTCATAATTTCCTTGGACTTCGCTTCCATCATCCCGTCAATATCCTTCACATACTTGTCGGTGAGCTTCTGAAGCTGCTCCTCCAGCTGCTTGATCTCATCTTCGGAAATCTCTGTCTTGGCCAGCTTCTTGAACGCGTCATTGCCGTCGCGCCGGATGTTTCGCACTGCAACCTTTGCATCCTCGGCTTTCTTCTTCACATCCTTTGCCAGATCCTTTCTGCGTTCCTCGGTGAGCTCCGGGAATACCAGCCGGATCACGCTGCCGTCGTTGGAGGGATTGATTCCGAGGTCAGAGGTCTGGATTGCCTTCTCAATCTGTTTGATCATGGTCTTTTCCCAGGGGGCGATCTGGATGATGCGCGCCTCGGGAACCGTCACATTGCCCACCTGCTGAATGGGAGTGGGCGTGCCGTAATAGTCAACGCGGATTTTATCCAACACATGGGGATTGGCGCGTCCTGCGCGGATTCCCGCATAGTCCTGCTCCAGAAAATCCATTGCCTTCTTCATCTTATCGTCATACTGCTGTAATCTTGCGTCCATAGCTCCTCCTTTATACAGTCACCTTCGTCCCGCTGAACTTGCCCTTCACCGTATTGACAATGCTGTTTTCCTCGTTCAGTCCAAACACCCACATGGGCATTTTATTATCTCTCGCCATAATAGAAGCTGTCATATCCACTACCTGAAGATTCCTGGCGATGACTTCATCGATGCTCACCTCGGCATACTTCTTGGCATCGGGATGCTTGGCAGGGTCCGCATCGTACACGCCGTCAATGGATTTTGCCAGTAAAATCACATCTGCATCCACTTCCACCGCTCTGAGCACCACGCCCGTATCTGTGGAGAAATAGGGATGTCCCGTTCCTCCCGCAAAAAACACGACTCTGCCTTTTGCAAAATCCTTATTTGCCCTGTCCTTGGAGAAGAGCCTCGTGAAAGAGCCGCACTCAAAGGGAGTGAGGATATCTGTTTCCATTCCCACAGAGCGGAAAATCTCCGACACATAAATACAGTTCATCACCGTGGCCAGCATACCAATCTGGTCTGCCTTGGTGCGGTCAATATTCTCGCTGGACCTCCCCCGCCAGAAATTTCCGCCGCCGATGACAACACCCACCTGAATGCCGTCATCCGTCAGCTCCTTAACCTGGGTGGCCACCTTCCTCACAGTCTCCTCGTCGAACCCGGTTCTCTTGTCCCCTGCAAGCGCCTCGCCAGAGAGCTTCAATAAAATTCTACGCATGATTTTTCTCCGATGATTTGCTTGCCTTTTTGCTGCTTCTGGTCTCAGGCTTGTAATCGTCGAAGAAGCTGGTCGGGCTCACATCTGCATAGCACTGCGAGCACATACCCTCGATTACCGCACCATTGTTGATCTGTACGGACTTGGACTTGATATTTCCCATAACAATAGCGGAGGAATCCAGAATTACAGGTCCCTGCACATCGATATCGCCCTTCACGGCACCTGCGATTGCTGCGCTCTTTGCCGTGATATTTCCGATAATTACAGAACTGTCACCGATCTTTACCGCGCCCTCGCTGACAATCTCACCGTTGATCTTGGCGCCCTCGGCATAAATCTCAGCAGCCTTGGAATTTCCATCAATATGTCCGGTAATATTAAGCTTGCCCAGAATATCGATATTGCCTTCCACTGTACCCATGACATCCACGGAACCCTCCGACATAATGTCTCCTCGGATATACATTCCCTGTGTGATAGTAGCCGTCTCATCTGCAACCTGTCTGTTTTCGTAATTGTCCATCTTTTCCTCTGCTCCTTTGCTCTCTTCTCTTATTGCTGCGGCTGC
The DNA here is from genome assembly GCA_029055435.1 of Acetatifactor sp. Taxonomy (GTDB): domain Bacteria; phylum Bacillota; class Clostridia; order Lachnospirales; family Lachnospiraceae; genus Acetatifactor. Next base: position 393 of record JAIDDH010000125.1, on the reverse strand, counting down.
TTCCTGCTCCACAGCCTGTTTGTCTGATTCTTCCCCGACAGTGGTCTCTTCCGACACACTCTGGTCTGCGGGCTCATTCAGGTCATTCTCTGCCGGTGTCTGCTCTGCAGCCCCATTCAGGTCATTCTCTGCCAGCATCTGCTCTGCGGCCGTATTTGCGTCCGCCTCCTCGCTCCCGGAAAGCGCCTCCAGCATATCCTCCAGAGAAGGCTCCTCGGCATTCGTCTCCGCCACAGGCTCCTCTTTGACCTCTTCGACTGCTTTGGTCTCTTCCGCAACTTTGGCCTCTTCGACTGCTTTAATCTCCTCCGCCGGCTCCCCGACATCCGAAACCTGTATCTCGTCGATATTTTTTAACAGCTCCTCCAAAGAGACATCTCCCGACAGCAAGTC
>JAIDDH010000124.1 GCA_029055435.1 Acetatifactor sp. | reverse complement strand
GACGGAGCCTGTTTTACAGGAATGCCTGGCGGTGCGGGAAATCAGAGGGCAAAACAGGGCGCAGCGGCGTCTGGCGGAGGCTGCCCGGGAGGCGCAGAGCCGGGGAGCGGACGATTTTGCGGTGGCCATGATTGTGACAGGTACCGGACAACATGAGGAATTCGGGGAGCTTCTGGAGCGAGAGGGCTATGGGGATGCGGTGCTTGTGGGTAGCGGAGCCTTTGGCCGCGTGTACCGCGTGCGGGAGCGGCATGGAGGAAAATATTTTGCCTGCAAACTTGCGGAGGAACCGCAGGCCAGAGCACTTCTGAGAAGAGAGGCCGGGCTGCAGCGCTCACTGGCACATCCGCTGTTTGCCGGCTATGTCGGTCTGGCGGAGGGAGAGTACACCACGGCGCTTTTTATGGAGTATGTGCGCGGACGGGATTTGGACGAGATGCTGAGGCGGGGGCCTCTTGCGCAGAGGCAGGCAGTTGACGTCGCAAGACAGCTTGCGGAGGGGCTGCAGTATCTGCACGGGAGAGAGGAACCGATTGTTTATAGGGATTTAAAGCCCTGCAATATCCGCGTCGGCCCCAGAGGGAGAGTAAAACTTCTGGATTTAGGCTGCGCTAGCAGACTGTCCGAAGCCTGTGGAGCCATGGCTGGCAGCAGAGGGTATGCTGCGCCGGAGCAGTTCGGGGAAACGCCGGGAGCGGAGGGCAAAGCAAGCTGCGGCATTTACAGCGATGTCTATGCATGGGGCAGGGTGTTTGCCGCCATGCTCGGAGGGATGTGCAATGAACCTGTAATTGCTTCTTTGATTGAGGAATGTACCAGAGAGGATTCCGCGCAGCGGCCTCAAAGCATGAAGGATGTAATACAGAAACTGGAAAAATATTGATTTGACGGGTTAATTATTTACGAACGTAAACCGATAAATAATACGAGAGCATACATAGAGGAGGATTTATGGGAGAGATAACGCCCAGCGAAAACGAATGGCTTGTTATGGAAATTATCTGGAAGGCGGGACGGAGCATGACTGCCGCAGAAGTGATAAAAGAATTGAAAGACAGCGTCTGTATCAGCGACAAGACAATCCGCGTCATGATTAACCGACTGGTGGCGAAAGGCGTATTGGAGTACAGCGTCGATGAGAAGGATGCGAGAGTCTATCACTACAGGGCGGTCCGCAGCAGGGAAGAATGCCAGACGCTCAAGAGCGACCGCTTTGTGAAAAATTTCTTTGGCGGCGATGTCTCTCTGGCAATTGCCAGTTTCCTGCGCTCCGCCAAGATATCCGGGGAACAGTTGGAGGAACTGCGTAATCTGGTGGATGAAATGGAAGAGGCGGAAAGAACGGAATAAAAAGACGGAATAAAACGAGGAGCCCTGTGCGTCCGATGAGAGGAAGGTGGAGAGTGTGCAGGCATATTTGGCTCTTTTGGATTTTGCCGCTGTGTACGGCATGATAAAATGTCTCAAGACTATGCTCGTAGGTACTCTTGTCCTGTGTGTGACTTTGCCTCTTTGCCGGAGAGAAAGCGACAGAAAGGCGGAAAAGGCAGGGAAGGCAAGCCTGAATCTGTATCTGATGCTTTTGGTGGTTCCTGCGGCATTCATGGGAATGAGCAGACTGTTTTTTCTGCACGGCATTGTAGTGATTACGGCTTTATTGAGCGTGCTGGTGAAGCCTATACATGGAAAACTATATTTTGCTGTCTGTATCGTGCTGCTTATAAGGAGCTGGTGGAGGAATTTTCAGATGCGCAGATATCTGAGGGGGCTTCCGGTGATAGACAGACGGGCGTCTTTGGAGGAACGGAGGGTTCTTGCAGACGGAATTGCCAGTGTCACTGCGGGGGATCGGCTTTGGCTGTGGAGATGGTATCTGAGTCATGTGCGCATCTATATCACGGAAGATAGCATCAGTCCTTTTTCGGGCGGGATTTTTCGTCCGTATGTGGTGATGCCGGAGAGCGTGTGGCGGGATTGGGATCAGGAAAGACGGGGGCTGGTGCTCTGCCATGAGCTCATCCATTTGCGGTCCGGGCATGTGTTCTGGCTGACAGTATTCTGGCTGTTGAAGATATATTGGTGGATCAATCCGCTTATTCATCTCTGCGCCGCGCGGTTTCAGGAGGATATGGAGCTCGTGTGCGACGAGCGGTGTGTGGCGTACAGCAAGGTTTCCGCGGCAGGCTATGGCAGGACGATGCTGGCTGTGCTGGACATCGTGAGAGGGGATGTAGAGCTGCGAGGGCTTCCGGCATTTGTGCGGTCGGATGATTTTGGCAATTTGAAGAGGCGCATGAAAAATGTGGCGCAGAGCGGGCGCGCGGAGGATTTGCTGCAGCGTCACAGGAGACAGAGTCTGTGTTTTGCCGCGGCGGCGGTGCTGACAGCGGCGGCAATCGTCCTCACATCCTATCCTCTCTATACCAAAATGAAGGAATTAGTGCTCTATGACGAGGAGCTTCGGATGGTGGATTATGATTCAGAGGCTCTGCGCGCTGCGGTGCAGGTGCAGAAGGGGCGGCTTGTCATAGATGAGGAGCTGTTTGGACAGTTGATTGCGAATGAGGGAATTGAGGGCGAGTACGTCTATCTGTCTTTTGATACAATCATGAAGGTCCCCGGTTGCGGCGGGGGAGGAAACGCAGGGATGATATCTCTGGAAGATTACGAGGATATCTGGTATCTGGCGGCGGACTGCAGGGAGAATCGGATTATGGAATTCTGTCTGAAGTACCTGTTATAAATAGAAGATACATCTATTACTAAACAATCATATAGGCCGCACATGCGGAGAAAGGAAGGAAAACATGAGTGTAACTGCAGTAAACAACACACAGACCGGGAACGTCTATGACAATTATGACAAGGTAGGCGCGTCCAAAACAGAGGAGAAGAAGAGCAGTGAAAAAACTGCTGAACAGGGAGTGCTCTATGAGAAGAACAGCTCCACGGACAAAAAGGCGACTTATTCCGTGAACAAGATGAGTTCCGAGGAGAGGGCCTCACTGGTGAAACAGTTGAAGGCGGATCAGGCCTCCAGACAGCAGCAGCTTGTAAGTCTTGTCCATGATATGCTGAACAAGCAGACAAAGACTTATGCCAATGCGGGCAATGATTCTATCTGGCGCACGCTTGCCAGCGGTAATTTCACAGTGGACGCCGCAACCAAGGCTCAGGCACAGAGCGATATCGCTGAGGACGGTTACTGGGGTGTGAAGCAGACTTCCCAGAGACTCTTTGACTTTGCCAGCGCTTTGGCAGGAGACGATGTGGAAAAAATGAAAGAGATGCAGGCTGCAATGGAGAAGGGCTTTAAGATGGCCACCAAGACCTGGGGAGGGAGCCTGCCCGGCATTTGCCACGACACCATGGCTGCTGCAAACAAGCTGTTTGATGATTATTATGCATCCAAGAATATCGTAGAATAAGAATCTATTTTGTCTGAATCAGGGAGGATGACGACATGAGTATGGGGATTGGAATGGGAAACCGGGGCGTGGGAACGACGAGCATTACCCTGAAGAGAACGGACGGAACCGTAGTGGGTACAATGACATACAGAAAATCTGCGTCCAAGTCCCAAAAGAAGGAAGAGAAAAAGAAAACCAAGAAATTGGAATATAACTTTAAGCAGGTCTCCAATGGGATACTGCAGGCCAAGACCTCCGGAAGTGCCAGCCGGGTGCTGACAAAGGCCAGGAGCAAAGTGGCTATTCTGCGCCAGAAGCTGGTGTCCGCGCAGTATGACAGCGATGAAATCACAAGTGCCATTCTGCACGCGGAGGCCATGGTTCGGGCAGCCAAAAAGCGCATGAAGAATCTGAAGGTGGAGGAGAGCGCGGAGCGGGGGCAGAAGACTCCGATAGAGGAAGCGGAGGAGCGGGAGAGGGTACTTGACCTCACGGCACTCTCCGATGAGGACAGCCGGACTCAGGAGGAGATGAACCAGATCCAGCAGGAAATGCAGGAGGAGCTCACCCGGGAGATGCAGCGGATGATGAAGGAAACCATGGAGGAGCTGCAGGAACAATTGCAATATGAAATGTCCAAAATGATGGACGAAGCACTGGACATGGAGGAGCTTTCCGATGAACTGGCGGGAGCCATGGACGAGATGAAACCGGAGGATCTGGAGCAGCTCAAGAAAAAGCACCGCTCGGATGAAATGCGCGAGATCGTGGAAGCGGACATGAAATATCTGAAGGCACTGTTCGACAGACTCGCCAAAGAAAAGCAGAGCGCAGCTTCCTCTGTGGGCGGAGGAAACAATACATCCAATGCGCCGAATCCGGGGGTAGGGGCCGTGACACTGGAGCTTGCAGGAGTGGAACAGCCCGTTCCGGTGGATGCCGTCGTGGCGGAAGTCGTAGGCGGAAATGTAGACATGGCAATTTAATAACTTAGTATCAGAATTTACCACGGGGAGGCTGTCAAGGCCTCCCCGTGGTAAGTTCTGGGAAAATTAATAGGCAAAAGGGCGAAAAATTTGTCGAATGGATAATGAAATATGT
>JAIDDH010000123.1 GCA_029055435.1 Acetatifactor sp. | reverse complement strand
GAGCTGGCAGCGTACAAAAGCCGGGGGATGTCCGGTGCGGGCGCTTATCTGCGTGCATACGAGATAGATGCGGGCAATGAGCGTGTCATAAATTATGTAAAAAATGCCATTGAAAGCGGAAGCGATACGGCAGTGAGCTATAAAATGCTTTTTGGTGTTTTTATGAGCAAAAATACAGAGCTTCACGAGCTTGTATGTAAACTGCTTCTGGCGGCGAGACTGCAGGAGGGCTTGAGGCAGGCTGTCTGTGAAACCTGCGACGGCGGCAGAATCGAGCCGTTTATCATGGTGCTGAATACCATCCGCGACAATAATCTGATCCGCTATTCATCGGTTAAAAGAGCGGTGGGATGCTTTATCGGCCTGCTCACTGAGGAAAGCAAGGATTTAGACCGTATAAGCGCCAAAAGCATGGAACTGATAATCAGCTGTCTTGAAGATCAAAATTACATAGACGAATGCCTGAAAAGCGAAGATTCCATGAAAATCTATATTGCGCTCTGGGCGACAGCCTGCCGTGAATTCAGGGATTTCGAGAAAAAAATCGCGGAAATTGTCGAACATGGTACGGCTCATCAGGCTATGACCGCGGGAGTATTTGTGCAGAATCTTAATGTCGACGCCAGACAGAAGCTCGCGGTAAAGGCTGTTTTGCTGCGACACGACGAGCTCGATGTGATGGCGGTATATCTTCCCTTAATGGCAAGTACCAATACCTATTATTCAAACAGCGCAAGAGGACAGGTGAAGACCGATATGTCCGAGCGTTACGACAGGGCGGATGCCGAAAAGCTGTATGTCATTTTGAATCAGATGCTTCTGGAGCTGCCGAAAAACGATTTGGAATTTAACCCCTGTGTGTTCCCCTGGAATGCCGCATATCTCACGAAGACTGACATCGTGAAGCGGCTGTGCGTCATCGCGGCAGATTTTGACGAGGACGCCAAAATAGATGAAACCTGCGTCAAAATCCCGATGATCAAAAGCACAAATTATTATGGCTCAGGGAGAAGCCAGCAGATCAAAATGCTGCTGGACCACCCCCGGACTGAGACGCAGCTCGATACCCTCGTCAGCCTTGCATGCGACAAAGAGGAATATTCGAGAAAAGCAGTATTTGAAATTTTGAACCGATGCGAGCTTTCGGAAAAGCATTTCAGAACGCTTGAGGATATGCTGAAATACAAAGCCGCCGATATGCGTCAGAACCTGATCGATGCACTTTTCAGGCAGCCGGAGAAACAGCTTTTTGAATGCGTAAAACGCCTCTGCATGGACAAGAAGGAAGAAAAGCGCACAGCCGGACTTGATATGATCATAAGAATCGGCGAGTCTGAATATAAGGCTTTGGCGCAGCTTATAGAAAATCCTACATCAAAAGAAAAAATCCTCATTGACAGGATTTGGGCGGACGAGAGCGCGGAAGGGGCTGCTGAGGGATACGGACTTTACGCAGAATCAGACGATTTCACACCTGAAACCGACGCCGATTTTATCGCTTCGTGTAAGGCTGATTTTGTAAAACGGTTCCCCGGAACCAGCATTTTCAACAATAAGCCGGACAAGAAAAAAATCGGCATGTACGATATTATTTCGGCTTTGGATAAGCTGATTGAGGAACACAAAAATGACGAATATCTTGACACCTACGCGGGAGAGAGGCTGCTTGCCGACAATTCGAGTTATCACCGCTTTGAGGTAAAGGAACAGGACGGCACATGCCACATTGCCTTCAAGGAGCTTTGGGACGAGTTTTACAGACAGCACATCAATGACGAACAGCTGCTGTTTAAACTTAATGTTTACATAGCAGGCGGCGTTACCGCGCAGAAAACAATCAATAAATTAGCCGAGAGAGTTTATGGCAGCGAGTTTACGGAGAAGCATACTTATAAGCACGCTGCCAAAATTGCAACGATAGTAAACTATTATTGCGACGAATATTTAAAGAGTACAGACCGCCTTACAGCCGCCTGTGCTCTGGGGTATTATATTGCGTTTGAGGCGAAGGCAGAGGAGCTTTATGATTTTGTTGCTGCTCCAAGATACAGCAACATAGAGGTTATTTCTTTTTATCTTGACGGCACGAAAATGGAATTTAAAAATCCGGATAAAAAGAAGGTTGTCACTGCAGTTTCTGATGAAAGGGTAAAGCTTGTTCTGGCTATGCTTGACGCAGTTTCGGCAAAGCTTGGCGACCATTTTAAAGATGTTTTCTCGATCAGATTCATGCTGGGGAAACGGTTTGGATTTTTTGATGTGAGCAATGAGGATAAAAGGAATTATCCACTGATGCAGGAGGTGTATGCTCCTTTTACGGTATGCTCCCTTATTTTGGCTGCGTATAGGGGAATCACAAGCCGCGGTTTTATGTACAAAATGCTTGTGGAAAAGCTGCTGTCCAGTGCGCTCGGCGATTTGTCACAGCTTATTTCCTACAAAAAATCAGGAGAAGCAAAAGCGAGCTCAAGATTTTATAATTACCGGGATGGCGAAATTTTTATCCGATCGCTCCTTGAGATTCAGAACTTAAACAAGCTCTCGGAACATGAATTTACGGATGAGGACAATAAAAGGCTGAACTTTGCCGCTGAAATCGGAGAAAAAGTGATAGCGGCAGTCTTAAAGACAGAGCTTGCGAGAGGCGATACCGAAACAGAATTTTCAGGCACAATCGGCAGTATAAAGCGGATTTACGGCGTGGAGTATTTTGTGAAAATTCTGGCGGCAATGGGGAAGGACACGTTTGACCGCTCCACATATTTTTATGCATACAACGGCGTTTCCAAAAAGCAGGCTTTGAGCTATCTGCTGGGAGTCTGCGTTCCCGACAAGGACGATAATGCCGCAAAACTAAAAGAACTTGTCTCAGAAACGGACATCACGGAAAACCGGATGATTGAGGCGGCGCTGTTTTCTCCCGCATGGCTTGACATTGTGGAGGAATATCTTGGTTGGAACGGATTTAAATCGGCCTGCTATTATTTTATAGCGCACATGAATGAATCGGTTGACGAAAAGACAAAGGCTATAATTGCGAAGTACACGCCCGTTTCCACAGAGGATTTAAATGTGGGAGCATTTGATCCTGAATGGTTTAAGGACGCTCTGCAGACGGTAGGAGAAGAGCGATTTAACAAAATTTATAATGCCGCAAAGTACATCTCGAGCGGCGCGAAGCACACCCGGGCGAGAAAATATGCAGATGCGGTCAGGGGCAAATTGGGCAAGGCAGATACTATTAAGGATATCACCGAAAAGCGCAACAAAGATACCCTGATGGCCTATGCGCTGATACCCCTTGAACATGAAAATGATATGGTTGAACGATATCTGTTTATTCAGGAGTTCAAAAAGCAAAGCAAAAAATTTGGCTCTCAAAGGAAAGTGAGCGAGGGCGCCGCGGCAGATTGCGCATTGCAGAATTTGTCGAAGAACGCGGGATTTTCGGATGTTTCCAGGCTTACCTTGAGAATGGAGACCCGACTGTTTGAGAACATTAAGCCATTGCTCGATTGGAATGACATTGACGATATCCGGCTTAAAATCGAGATTGACGACAATGGAAACACCGAAATCAAATGCGAGAAGGACGGAAAGGCTTTAAAATCGATTCCCGCCAAATACAAGAAAGACGAAAGAGTTATCGCTTTTAACGAGACGAAAAAGCAACTGACCGAACAGTATCGCAGAACGCGCCAAATGTTTGAGGAGGCAATGGAGAATGAGACGGAGTTTACGGCCGAGGAGCTGAACTTGCTATGCACGAATCCTGCTGTAAAGCCGATTGTTTCAAGACTTGTCTATAAAGTAGGGGATAAGCTGGGATTTTTGGACGATCTTGTTCTGAGAGGTTTCCCGGGTAAAAGCAGTGCAGATAACAAAATCTCGAATAAAGAAATCAAGATAACCGGAAATACAAATCTCAAAATTGCTCACCCGTATGATCTTTATACGGACGGACATTGGCATGAGTATCAGAGCTATCTGTTTGAAAACGAGATACGACAGCCGTTTAAGCAGGTGTTCAGGGAATTATATGTCAAGACCGCCGAGGAATCGCCGGTTTATCGTTCATTGCGCTATGCGGGAAATCAGATTCAGCCGCTTAAAACCAAGGCCTGCCTTAAAACCCGCCGCTGGGTAGCTGATGTTGAGGAGGGCCTGCAGAAGGTTTATTACAAGGAGAATATTATAGCCTCCATTTATGCGCTAGCGGACTGGTTTTCGCCCGCAGATATCGAAGCTCCGACGCTTGAATGGGTAGGATTTTTTGACAGAAAGACCTACAAGCCGATGAAAATAGAAGATGTTCCGAACATCATTTTCTCGGAGGTAATGCGCGATGTCGATCTGGCGGTGAGCGTAGCCCATGCGGGCGGTGTAGATCCCGAAACCAGCCACTCGACAATTGAAATGCGCAAGGCGATTATAGAATTTACATTGCCGATGTTTAAATTAAAGAATGTTCGGCTTGAGGGAGCGCATGCGTTTATCGAGGGAGAACGTGCGGATTATTCGATACATCTCGGCAGCGGAGTCGTGCATCTGCAGGGCGGACCGATGATAAATGTTCTGCCGGTTCACTCGCAGCACAGAGGAAAACTGTTTTTGCCTTTTGTGGACGACGACCCGAAGACCGCGCAGATCATCTCGGAAATCCTGCTTTTCGCGGAAGATAAAAAGATTAAAGACCCGTTTATTCTGGAGCAGATTAAGTAAATTAAGTAATATTTTCCCTCCAGTATTGTTGTAACGGTTATCAGTATTATCGTAACAGTTATAAACATATGGCAGACTGCTAAGAAAAATGAACATCAAAAAAGCAACCGCTCCCTGCCAAAGTAATGGTTGCTTTTTTGATTTGTAACTATTAACCAAGGCGAACCGTTGCTGTACGGTAGCACCTTTTATCCGTACATATTGTAACAAAGTGGGTTTATATTGTCAATAGTTACGCCAAACTGCAAGGAGATGAAAAATTTAATTTTCTACCACCGCATCAGGTCTTTCAAGGCCTGATGCGTTTTTTGTATGACGGACATGGACAGGGCCATTCAGCATGATATAGTGCGGATAGTCAGTCCAATGTGTGAACTTCATAAAATTTGGAAAAAGGGAGAACCCGGCAGAAAAAAAGTCGTTTTAATAGATAACAAGTATCTTGAGGAGGATAAAATATGAAAAAGACTACAAAAAGGATTGAAAAAAAGAGACGGTTGTGCGCTCTGGTTATGGGCATGGCAATGACGATTTCGCTTTTTGGCTGCGGAGCTTCAAAGGATGATTCCAATGCCGGTGGCGCCTATGCCCCTAAGGATAATGCTCAATCTCCTCTTATCAGTGAGCAAGTACAAGATGGAGGATACAACAATTTCACCAACTCTGATGCGGCAGAATATAAATATGGAATGTATGCGGAGGCTGTCATGCGGGAGGAGGGTTACGAAGAGGTGGACTGGAATACGGAAGAGTACAGTGCGCTGGAGGAGCGGGGATTTCAATCCGTGGCAAACTCGCCGCTTTCAACTTTTTCAGCCGATGTGGATACGGCTGCCTACAGCAATATCCGCAGGATGATTCAAGATGGATGTTCGATTGATCAAATTCCCAATGGGATAGTTCGCATAGAGGAAATGTTGAATTACTTTTCCTATGATTATGCGCTTCCGGGCGATAAGGAACCTTTTGGAGTCACCACGGTGCTGGGAGATTGTCCTTGGAATGAGAATGCAAAACTTCTGCAGATCGGCCTGAGGACGCAGAAGATTGACTTTAGCGAAGCGCCCGCTTCAAACCTTGTGTTTTTGCTGGATGTGTCAGGTTCCATGAATGCTGATGACAAGCTGCCGCTTTTGCAGAAATCCTTTTCCATGCTGGCGGAAGAACTTACGGAAAAGGACACGATTTCCATAGTCACCTATGCCAGCTCGGACAAGGTTGTGCTTGAAGGGGAAAGCGGGGATAACAAGAAAAAAATCACTGATGCCATCAACAACCTGAAAGCAGGGGGCGCAACCAATGGGGCAGATGGCATTGGAACCGCTTATAGGCTGGCCGAGCAGTATTTTATAGAGGGCGGAAACAACCGCGTGATTCTTGCCACGGATGGCGACCTGAATGTGGGGGTAAGCTCTGAGAGCGACTTGAAAGACCTTGTCACCCAAAAGAAGGAGTCCGGCGTGTTTTTGTCCGTTTTGGGCTTTGGAACAGGCAATATCAAGGACAACAAGATGGAGGCGCTGGCAGACAATGGAAATGGCAATTATGCGTATATTGACTCCTTGAATGAGGCTAAAAAAGTGCTTGTGGAGGAGATGGGGGCAAACTTTGTGACGGTAGCGAAGGATGTAAAGCTTCAGGTGGAATTTAATCCCGCCTATGTAAAGGGATATCGGCTTTTGGGATATGAGAACAGAGAGCTGGCAACAGAGGATTTTGACAATGACAAAAAGGATGCGGGCGAAATCGGCGCAGGCCATATGGTAACGGCGCTCTATGAGATTATCCCTGTCTCCTCAGAACAGGAGATTGCGGGTACAGAGTTAAAGTATCAGGACAATAGTGGAAATAAAGGCATTGAAAACGGAGAGTGGCTGAATTTAAAGATACGCTACAAGGAGCCTGATGGAGACGAAAGCATTTTAAAGGAATATCCTGTTACGGAAGATTGTTATCTGCAGGAGCCTACGGAGGATTTTTACTTTGCGGCAGCAGTGGCGGAATTCGGGCTGCTCATAAGGGACAGCGAGTACAAAGGCGACGCCTCCTTTGAGAATGTGAGAAATCTTTTGAAGAAGGTGGACACGGACAGCGATGACTATAAGGACGAATTTGTGTATCTGGTAAAGTTGTTGCAAAGAGGAAGCTGAGAGACACCACCATGCAGTCTGTCGGATTATCAACAGACTGTATGGTGGTCTTTTCTATTTTATATCTTTATGTTTATGTCTTTATGCCGTTTATTCCGAGGCAGTCGGCTTATAAAACGCTTCTATCGCCTCCCCAAAGAATGCGGTAGTTCCCTCCCCGTAGATGCTGTCCTGTATTTCCTGTATCTGCCGGTTGGTCTTGTAAGCTTCGGCCAGCTCCAGCATCATCTTGGTCACATCTTTCATCTGATAGAGCTGTTTGGACACAAAATCATATTCGCCGATGATTTCCTTTACCTCAAAGGAATGCACATCACAGCCTTTTTTCGCGGCAAGCTTTTTTAAGATGGCTTCTATGCGTCGCTGGTAGGCCGGGAGCAGCTCTGAATTGCCAGGATTTTTGGAGGCCTCCAAGGCGCTCTCCTTGTCGCCGTACCACTCTACCACCTTCTGGAAATTCTTCTGTGCGGCTTCGCTGGAGGCGCTTTTGATAAAATGCTCTTCAAATGCCTCCATGCTTCCGTAGTGACTGATAAAAATGGCTTTTTGCTCATCACTCATATGCCCGACCATGGAAGTGTACATATCTTCGATTTCTTCTCTTCCAAATACTGTAAAATCCATTTGATCCTCTCCTTTCAAAAGATTATCGATGCTAGCAATCAGGCGTTCCATGCGCTCCTTTTTGCTGACCAGCATCTTCCTCTGCATTTGTAATATCCGGTTCCTGTCAAGCTGGGGATTGTCCATGATGGCCTTGATTTCTTTCAGAGAAATATCAAATTCCCGGAAAAACAAAATTTCCTGTAAAGCCTCCAGGGCTTTATCGTCATAAAGCCGGTATCCCGCTTCACTTTTGTCTGTGGGTTTTAAGAGCCCGATCTCGTCATAATAATGGAGCGTGCGTACGCTGATACCTGTCAATCTGGATATTTCCTTTACTGTCCTCATTTTGTCCTCCTGTAATAATCTTTGTTTTTCTCCCTGTTTTCGGCCTATTTGTAATCCCTCGTCCTGACAGGATCAGTCTAAAGCATCACGTTCCGTGAGAGTCAAGCATTTTTTTAGCTTATTTTTCCAGTATTTTTATGTACAGTTTATCCATCAATTGCAAATAATACAGATGGAGCTTGTCTCCGATTGTCTGTCGGAATGATTTTACAAAAAATGCCGTCATTCGTCAAAATCTTATGATTTCTTAAGAAATGGCTTCATAAATACTTAAGTTGACGATATATGGGCATTCTTGTAAAATGATTCATGGGTGCAGAGCTTATGTGAAGGTGGCGCTTATGATAAAAGACAATCAGAAGGTATTTAACAGATTGCTGGTCATATTGGATGCGGTCATTATTGCTGCCTCTTTTATGCTTGCCTACTATACAAAATTTTATATCTTAAATGACGGTCCCGGACCGGGCGTGCTGCCTGCAGAGGATTATGTTTCGTTGCTCCTCTTTATGGTTCCGGGGTTTATTCTGTTGTATTACAGATGTGGTGTGTACGCGCCCAAGCGCACGGTGCGCCGCAGATTTGAGATATACGGTATCATTCAGGCCAATACCGTGGGGCTTGCCGCCATGATTATTCTGCTCTACATGGTGGTGAAGGAGATTAACTACTCCCGTTCGGTCATTATGTTCTTCTACATGTTGAACATTTTCCTGACCAGCTGCCTGCGGATTGTTTTGCGCAAGAGTCTTCAGACCATGCGCAGCAAGGGCTACAATCTGAAGCATATGCTGCTGGTGGGATATTCCCGGGCTACAGAGGAGTATATCGACCGCCTGCAGGACAATCCACAGTGGGGTTATGTCGTGTGTGGAATTCTAGATGACCACATTCCCGCCGGAACGCTCTACAAAGGTGTAAAGGTATTGGGGAGTCTGGGAAATCTGGAAATTATTCTGCCGGAGAACAAGCTGGATGAGATTGCAATCACGCTTTCTCTGAAGGATTATGATTATCTGGAGCAGATCGTGAATATCTGCGAGAAATCCGGTGTTCACACCAAGTTCATACCGGATTACAACAGTCTGATACCCACAAGACCCTACACGGAGGATTTGATGGGGCTGCCGGTAATCAACATCCGTTATGTGCCGCTGACAAATACAGGCAATATACTGGTGAAGCGGATTGTGGATGTGGCGGGTTCGCTGTTTGGCATTCTGATTACTTCGCCCATCATGCTGGTGTGTGCCATCGCGGTAAAGCTCAGCAGTCCGGGGCCGGTGATTTTCAAGCAGGAGCGTGTAGGACTGCACAATCAGCCGTTTTTTATGTATAAGTTCCGCAGTATGGAGCAGCAGATGCCGGGCAGGGAGAAAAAGGCCTGGACCGTGAAGGATGACCCTAGAGTCACTGCTGTGGGCAGGGTGATGAGACGAACCAGTCTGGATGAACTGCCGCAGTTGTTCAATATTCTCAAGGGCGATATGAGCCTGGTGGGACCGAGACCGGAGAGACCGCATTTTGTGGAGAAGTTCCGGGAGGAGATTCCCCGCTATATGGTGAAACATCAGGTGCGTCCGGGACTGACCGGCTGGGCGCAGGTGAACGGGCTTCGCGGCGACACCTCCATCCGAAAGAGAATCGAGTACGATATTTACTACATCGAAAACTGGACGCTGGGATTTGATATCAAGATTATTTTCCTGACATTTTTTACAGGATTCATTAATAAAAACGCATATTAATGCAGATGAAGGAGAAAAGGGTTATGGCAGAGAGTTCCAAAGGAAGCACAACAAAAAGGGCATCTAAGAGCAAGAGTAAAATCATTATTTTTGCGGTGGAGATTTTATTAATTCTCATCATGCTCGCAATACTTTTTCTGGTGATGACGAAGGGGAACGGGGGTCCCAAAGTAGTGGATTTGAACACTGAGAATCTTGGTATCAATGAGGGAGTGCTGAGTAACAAAAATCAGCCGGACAATGATACGCCCACGGTTGAGCCTGGCGCTATTGTTGACACCGGTTATATGAATATCGCTCTGTTCGGTGTGGACGCTACCACGTCAAAGGGACTTTTCAAGGGCAGCCGAAGCGACTGTACCATGATTGCAAGTATCAATATGGACACTGGCGATATCAAGCTGGTGAGCGTATATCGTGACACCTATCTGAATCTGGGTACGGATAAATACGACAAGTGCTGCCATGCCTATTCCAACGGCGGTGCAGAGCAGGCCATTAAGATGCTGAATATGAATCTGGATATGGATATCACGAATTTCGTGACGGTGAATTATAACAGCCTCATCGACCTGATTGATGGACTGGGCGGCGTTTACATCGATGTGGATAAGAATGAGCTGAAGCATATCAACAACTATCAGATCACCATCAACAAGGATTTGAATCTGGGAGGCTACACGCCTGTAAAAGAGACCGGATATCAGAAGTTAAACGGTCTGCAGGCCACCGCTTACTGCCGTATCCGTTATGACATTCCGGGCGGAGACTTCGGACGCGCTTCCAATCAGCAGGAAGTAATCAAAGCCATTGAAGAGCAGGCCAAGAAGACCGATCTGGTGACTCTGACTTCCGTTTTCAACAAGGTAGTGGAAGAGGTTTATACCAGTATGGACAGCAAGGATCTGCTTGACCTTGTGGGCAATATCAACAATTACCGTATCGTGGATACGTCCGGTTTCCCTCAGGAGAATATGCGCGCCACCCCTACTCTCGGTGCAAAGGGAAGCTGCGTTGTTCCTTTGGATCTGGAGAGCAATGTGGTATGGCTCCATCAGTTCCTCTTTGAGGATGAGGACTACACCGTCTCTGCCACGGTCAAGGAGTGCGCTGCCAAGATTAAGTCCGACACGGCATCTTATGTTAAGCAGTAAATGAATTAAATTAAACAAATAAGAATCAAGGGGGAGCTTGTGACAGACAGCTTCCCTTTTTGATACATAGGAAATTCATAACAGTTCAGCCTAAAATATTGCGAATGCCAATCCAACAGTGTCGGCGGAAGAATACCGGGATGGTTTAGCAGGCGGGCTGCGGCTGGGTGTTTTCTAATAGTGCGGTTATAGTATCTTACAATTTGCGGGTCGGCACTAAGATGCATCCATGCATCGTAGTGCCTGAAATGCGCCTCCATGCGCATTTCACCCTGG
>JAIDDH010000122.1 GCA_029055435.1 Acetatifactor sp. | reverse complement strand
ATAGTCTTCGGCTGCGTCAGATTTTTATAAGAGACAGCCACAGTAATATCGAATATAATGAACTGGCGGACAAGACGGCGAAGAGGGGATTGACGGAGGGAAATGGCGTCCCCAGAATCATGCGTCTGGAGGAGTTGGAGATTTATGGAGAAGAGCGGAAAAAGTGAGGAACGCATGCGGCTGAACAAATATCTGGCCCGGTGCGGAGTCTGCTCCAGACGGGACGCCGACCAATTGATTGCTTCAGGCAAAGTGACTGTAAACGGAGAAGCTGCCCGGACGGGACAGATTGTTGAGCCCGGAGATAAAGTGCAGGTGGGGAAAAGAGTCATTGTGTGGGAGGAGCGCCAAAGGGTGGTGCTGGCCTTTTACAAGCCCGTGGGCGTGGTGTGTACGGAGCGGGATGCTCATGCGAAACATAAGATAACAGATGTAATAAATTATCCTGTCCGTGTGACCTATGCCGGGCGGCTGGACAAGGACTCTGAAGGGCTGCTGCTTCTGAGCAATGACGGCGATCTGATAGACGCTATGATGCGCGGGGCAAACGGGCATGAAAAAGAGTATGTGGTAAAGGTAGATAAAGAAATAACGAGTGTATTTTTAACAAAGATGGCGCAGGGAGTGTATCTGCGGGAGTTGCAGACGACTACCAGACCCTGCGAGGTCACAGGAATCGGAAAGTATACCTTTCGGATTGTGCTGACACAGGGGCTGAACAGGCAGATTCGCCGCATGTGCGGAGAGCTCGGGTATCGGGTGCAGAGCTTAAAGCGCATCCGGGTGATGAATGTTTTGCTGGGCGATTTAAAACCGGGAGATTATCGGGAGCTCACGGAGCAGGAATATGAAGAATTATATGAAAGGGCGGGACTTAGCCATGCAGGAAAATGACACACAGAAGCTTGACAGAATTCAATATTTGACGGAGACGCTGAACCGGGCGGCCAAGGCGTATTATGCCGAGGACAGGGAGATCATGAGCAATTATGAGTATGATGCGCTCTATGATGAGCTGGCGGCTCTTGAGGAGCAGACCGGTATCGTGCTGGCCAACAGTCCCACTGTGCGTGTAGGGTACGAGGCGGTGGATGAGCTGCCCAAAGAGCACCATGAGTCGCCAATGCTCTCGCTGAGCAAGACGAAGGATAGGGAGGAACTGCAAGGCTGGCTTAACGGAAATGCCGCGGTTTTGAGCTGGAAGCTGGACGGTCTGACTATCGTTCTGACATATCGTCAGGGCAGACTTGCCAAGGCGGTCACCAGAGGGGACGGGGAGATTGGCGAGGTGATTACCAACAATGCCAGAACCTTTAAGAATCTGCCTCTGCAGATATCCTATCAGGGTGAGCTGATTTTGCGGGGTGAGGCCGTTATCAGCTATTCTGATTTTGAGGCGCTCAATCAGGGATTGGCGGAGGCCGACCGGTACAAAAATCCCCGAAATCTCTGCAGCGGTTCCGTGCGCCAGCTCAACAATGAGATTACCGCCGGGAGAAATGTGCAGTTCTATGCGTTCAGTTTGGTGAAAGCGGAGGATGTGGATTTTCACAATTCCCGTATGGAGCAGTTTGCCTTTTTGGAGAAGCAGGGCTTTCAGGTGGTGGAGCACTATCTGGTGGATACGGAGACGATTTTAGATAGAGTCGGATTCTTTGAGCAGAAAATTCAGCATTATGACATTCCCTCTGACGGGCTGGTGCTCACCTATGAGGATATCGCTTATGGGCGCTCCCTCGGCAGAACTGCCAAATTTCCCAGAGATGCCATCGCGTTTAAGTGGGCGGATGAGATTCGCGAGACCACGCTTCTGGAGATGGAGTGGAGCGCAAGCCGCACAGGCCTGATCAATCCCGTGGCGATTTTTGAGCCGGTGGAGCTGGAGGGAACTACCGTGAGCCGGGCGTCTGTACACAATGTGAGCATTGTAAAAGGATTGGAACTGGGAATCGGAGACCGTATCACGGTTTTTAAGGCTAATATGATTATTCCACAGATTGCGGAAAATCTGACCCGGAGCGGCAGTCTGGAGATTCCTGAGGTCTGCCCCGTGTGCGGACAGCCGACGCAGATACGGCAGATGAACGAGGTGCAGTCGCTCTACTGTACAAATGAGAAGTGTGCGGCGAAGCAGATTAAGGCTTTCACGCTTTTTGTGAGCAGAGATGCGCTGAATATAGACGGACTTTCCGAGGCTACGCTGGAGAAATTCATAGACAGAGGCTTTATCCATGAATTTGCCGATCTGTTTGAGCTTGCCCGCTATCGGGATGAGATTACTCAGATGGAGGGATTCGGCGAGAAATCTTTTCAAAATCTGATGGACAGCATTGAGACTGCGAAAAAGACGACTCTCCCCAGATTGATTTATGGTCTTGGAATCACCGGTATCGGCGTGGCGAACGCGAAGCTTTTGTGCAGACATTTTCATTATGATCTGGAGCAGATCCGACAGGCGGACGAGGAGAGCCTGAGTGAGATAGAGGGCGTGGGAGCGGTGCTTGCGGACGCTATCGCGGCTTATATGCGGGACGAGGGCAATCTGCGCGCTCTGGACAGACTGACCTCTGAGCTGACCATTGAGACGCCCGTGGAGGATGCGGCCGGTCAGACTCTGGCAGGCATGAGCTTTGTCATCACCGGCAGTCTGAATCACTATGAGAACCGCAATGAATTGAAAGAGCTCATCGAGCAGAGGGGCGGCAAAGTGACGGGCAGCGTCACGGGTAAGACCACTTGCCTGATCAACAATGACATTGCATCCAACTCTTCCAAGAACAAGAAAGCCAAGGAACTGGGCGTGGCTATTTTGTCGGAGGAGGATTTCATGGAGCAATATTTATAAAAGCGCAGAAATAGATGGAATTGATATAAAAATAGATACAAAAATGGATATAGAAATAGATATAGAAATAGATATAGAATAGAAATGAGAGGATAAGAGCATGCCCATTAAGATACAGAGTGAACTCCCCGCAAAGGAGATACTGGAAAATGAAAATATATTTGTGATGGATGAGGGTCGGGCGATGCATCAGGACATCCGCCCGCTGCAGGTATTGATTTTAAACAACATGCCCATCAAGCAGGACACGGAGCTGCAGCTTCTGCGGGCTCTCTCCAACACACCCCTGCAGGTGGATGTGACCTTCATGAACGTGAAGAGCCATGTCTCTCAGAACACCTCTGCCAGTCATCTGAACAGGTTTTATACCACGCTGGACGAGGTCAGAGACCGGAAATTTGACGGAATGATCATCACCGGCGCCCCGGTGGAGGATATCTCCTTCGAGGAGGTGGATTATTGGGATGAGACCTGCGAGATTCTGGACTGGGCGGAGAGTCATGTGACCTCCACACTGCATATCTGCTGGGCGGCGCAGGCCGGATTTTATCACTATTACGGCATCAACAAGAGGCAGCTTCCTCATAAACTGTTCGGCGTTTATGAACATGCGGTTTCCAATCGCAAGATTCCGCTTGTGCGGGGCTTTGACGATATTTTCCTGGCGCCTCACAGCAGGCATACGGAGACTCCGGCGGAAGCGATTCACGCCTGCAGTGAGCTCACAGTGCTGGCGGAATCCGATGCGGCGGGCGTGTTCCTTGCCATCGCGGAAGGCGGGAAAAAGATATTTGTGAATGGTCATCCCGAGTACGACAGGTACACGCTTCATAATGAATATTACAGAGATTTGAATAAAGGGCTGCCCATTCAGGTGCCCTATAATTACTATCCCGACGACGATCCCGGACAGAAGCCGCTGTTACAGTGGCGCAGCCACAGCAATCACCTGTATGCGAACTGGCTGAATTATTATGTATATCAGGTGACGCCTTACGATTTGTAGGAATATGCAGCGGCTATAAATCAATAAACAGGATTACAAATGAGGGAAAAATATGTACGAATGCCCTAACTGTGCGGCAAATTTGAGGTTTGACATTCCCAGTCAGAAGCTGAAGTGCGAGTACTGCGGCACGCTTATGAATCCCTATGATTTTCAGAAGGAGCGTGACGGGCTGGAGACTACGGTGGAAGAGGAAGATTATGAGGTGACGGTGTTTACCTGTCCTCAGTGCGGCGGTGAACTGATCAGCAATGATACCACGGCGGCTACCTTCTGCAGCTTCTGCGGCGGCTCCACGATCCTTGACAGCCGTATCAGCAGGAAGAAACGGCCGAAGCAGATCATTCCTTTTCAGAAGACGAAGGAGGATTGTAAGGCTGCTTATGCCAAGCTGATGCGCCGGGCATTTTTTGCGCCCTCCGAGCTGAAGGATAAAGAGTATATTGAGCGCTTCCTGGGCATTTATATGCCCTATTGGGTGTACAATTTTGAGAAGGAAGAGCGTGTGTCCTTCACGGGAAAGCAGAAGCAGCGCAGCGGGGATTATGTCATCACGAAATATTATAAGATTGAGAGTGATGTGCAGTCCAGATATAAGGGGATAGCTTTTGATGCATCGGCATCTTTCTCGGATGATCTGAGCAATGCCATCGCGCCCTATGAGTGGCGGGAGGCGAGACCTTTCACACCCTCCTTCCTCAGCGGATTTTATGCGGATGCAGGGGATGTGGAGGCTCAGGTTTATCAAAAGGATGCCAGAACGATGGTTCAGCAGGATATGTGTAATAAAATGCGGAAGGATGCCGTCTTCAGGAGGTATGAGCTGGGGAAGGATTTTGTCAGAGCCATGGCTCCGAAAGTGATGAAGCAGGAGCGAGTGATGTTTCCGGTGTGGTTTCTGACTTATCGGAAGAATGACCGTGTCAATTATGTGGTGGTAAATGGGCAGACCGGTAAAGCGGCAGGGGATATTCCGGTAGATAAGGCAAAATATCTGCGAGCCTCTTTTCTGTGGGCGATTCCCATTTTTGTATTGCTCAACCTGCTTGTTTCCATGAAAGCTGCCACCATGCTGATTTTTACAGCGATTCTGGCGCTGGCGGCCTGTGTGATTTCTGTGATGCAGACAAGGCGACTGCGGATCAGAGGGCTGGGCACGGACGATCAGGGGAGGATGGGAGATATAAAGCTGGAGAACGCGGCGGGTATACATATCCGTTTACCTGATGGACTGTTATGGTATGGGTTGTATGCAATTGCCGTTATGCTTGCGTTTTTCAAAGTTGCGGACATCAACGTGATTTTTACGGTAACGCTTTTGCTGATTACGATTATAGTAGCTTCTATTAAATATCATATTTGGCCGGTAAAATTGAAGGAGCGCAGGCGGCATAGCGTCGCATGGGAGGACTTCAAAAAAGCGTTGGTAAAGCCGGGGCTCGGGCTGCTGGCAGCAATACTTGTACTGGTGGTGAATCCGGTTTTGGATATATATTATTATGGTGCGGCATTGGTTGTTATGGGCCTGATTGGATGGAATATTCTGGATATGATAGATCGGTATAATCTGCTGGCCACCAGAGAGCTTCCTCAATTTTACAAGAGGGGAGGCGAGGAGAATGTCAGATAAGTTCAGAAGTTTTGCCGCATGGCTGGCATGTTGTGTCTTTTTTCTGTCGTCTCTGTGCGTCTCCGCTGCCGATGGACAGACAGAAGAAAAGCTGCGGGGCGTGGTGTATCAGAATCCGGATACGGGCTATGTAGTGTTGGTGGAGGATGACGCCGGGCTTCTCTCAGGGGAGGAGCTTGCAGCGCTGGCGGAGCAGATGCAGGAGATTACCGCCTACGGGAATGTGGCGTTTAAGACGATTGACGATACTGAAGACTCCACAAGGTATTATGCAGGTAGTTATTATTATTCCGTATTTGCCTCCCGGAGCGGAATTCTGTTTTTGATCGATATGGACAATCGCAATATATGGATTCGCTGCGACGGCGCCGTGTATAAAACAATCACGGAGGATTATGCGGATACCATCACGGACAATGTGTACCTTGACGCCCATTATGGGAATTATTATGAGTGTGCCTCCAAGGCTTTTGAACAGGCAGCTGCATTATTGGGCGGATATCGGATCATACGGCCCATGAAATACATCTGTAATGCGCTGTTGGCGCTGCTCATAGCGCTGCTGTTTAATTTTGGACTGGTCAATGTTTTTTCCCGGGCGCATAAGACAGGAGACAAGGAGCTTCTCGCCCACACGTTGAATTATTTTTCCCACACAGACCCCACTGTGTGCTATCAATATCAGGACAAGGTGTATGATCCCAGATCACGCGGGAGCTCCGGCGGGGGCGGCTCCGGCGGCGGTGGAGGTGGAGGCGGCTTCTCTGGCGG
>JAIDDH010000121.1 GCA_029055435.1 Acetatifactor sp. | reverse complement strand
ATGCGTATCTTATTTAGTGGTACAGAAAATATGAAATTATATGATAAAAACAAGATAGACTGGAAAAATATTTTATTCGACAACAGGACGCTTTTCTGGCTGATTCTGCCAATCGTCATAGAGCAGTTTTTAAATTCCCTGATGGGACTGGCGGACACGATGATGGTTTCAACCGTTGGGAGCGAGGCGATGTCTGCGGTGGCGCTTGTGGATTCAATCAACAATCTTGTCATACAGATTTTTGTGGCGATGGCGTCCGGTGCGGTAATCATCTGCTCGCAGTATATCGGCAGCGGGGACAGAGAGGGGAGCAGCAGGGCGGCGGGGCAGGTCGTGCTCACAGTGCTCGTGATCGCGCTCTCGATCACGGCGTTTTGTGTTTTAGGTGGAGAGCGGCTTCTGCGGCTGATATTCGGAACGGTTGAAGACTCTGTGATGGAAAACACGCTAATTTATTTCATGATAACGGCCATCTCCTATCCGTTTTTGGCGTTGTTCAGCGCGGGAGCAGCGTTTTACAGGGCGTCGGGCAACTCAAAATTCCCGACGAAGGTATCCGTTGTCTCAAATATCATAAACATTACAGGGAATGCATTGTTTATTTATGGATTTCAGTGGGGAGTGGCGGGAGCTGCACTTGCGACACTTTTGTCCAGAGCTTTCTGCACAGTCGTGATTTTTTACTGTCTGAGAAAGCCAAGGCAGACAATCGTGGTGAAGGATTATTTAAAAATCCGTCCCGATATGGCTCTTATATTAGCAATAATGGCGATAGGCGTTCCGGCAGGAATTGAAAATGGCATGTTTCAATTCGGAAAACTCGCTATTCAGTCCACGGTTTCGACAATGGGAACGGTGGCAATATCGGCGCAGGCAATGACAGATATTCTTGAGATGGTCAACGGCATTTTCAGCAATAGCGTGGGCATCGGACTTATGACGGTGGTAGGTCAGTGCATCGGTGCGCGCAGAAAGGAAGAGGCAAAATATTATATCGTAAAACTAATGGGCATTGCAGGGATTGGAGTACTGGTGTCCTGCCTTTTGGTGCTTGTGATTACAAAGCCCGTGACATGGATCAGCGGCATGGAGCCCGAGGCGGCAAGAATGTGTTTCGAGATGGTTGCAGCAATGACAGTCGTAAAACCGTTGGTGTGGGTAGGGGCGTTCGGACTGCCCTATGGGCTCAGGGCGGCAGGCGACGTCCGATTTCCGATGATTGTTTCCGTAAGTACTATGTGGTGCTGCCGTGTAGCGTTATGCATCTTTCTTGTAAAGGTGTTCCAATTTGGACTTATGGCAGTGTGGATTGGAATATTCGTGGATTGGATTGTCAGAGCGGTGATTTTTTCGGCGCGGTTTGTGAGCGGGAAATGGCTCCGTGGGGATATGGTCGCTCAGAATTAAAGTGGTGTTCGTAATTTTCGTAAAATACATACTTCAAGAATGATAAGAAGAGAGAGTCATTCTGGAGAAAAGAGGGAAGAGAAAATTAGAAAAAGGTTATGTAAACTTTTTGCGGTTGCACTTTGCGTAGCGATGCTGGTTTCAGACATGAGCATACCTGACGGTATGAGAGTGTTCGCAGCAGAATCGGAGACGGAATCGGATATTGAATTGCACCATCCTGCTTGCGCAAAAGCATCTATACGTTTATAATAATCCCACAGGCGGAATTTGATGTGCCATGAGACAGGAGAAACTATGGCACAACACAAAAGATTTCAGGATTTAAATTTGGCGGACGCTTATTTGTTTGCCGCCGCATTGGAAGATGCGGAAACCTGCCGGGTAACGCTTGAAATACTGCTTGGCAGGACGATAGGGCATGTCACCGTCCATGCGGAACACTCTATATTGTTCAGTAAAGATTATCACAGCATCCGTTTGGATATCTATGCTCAGGATGCTGAAGGTAGCGACTATAACGTGGAAATGCAGGGCGGAAACGAAGGCAATCTTCCTAAGCGCAGCCGCTATCATCAGGCACAGATGGATGTAATGAGTCTGCCTTCGGGAAGCGATTTCAACGAATTGCGCCCCAGCTATGTAGTGTTCATCTGCCGCTTTGATCCCTTTGGAGGCGGTCTTTTCCGTTATACCTTCACCA
Organism: Acetatifactor sp.; assembly: GCA_029055435.1. Classification (GTDB taxonomy): domain Bacteria; phylum Bacillota; class Clostridia; order Lachnospirales; family Lachnospiraceae; genus Acetatifactor. The sequence continues at coordinate 472 of JAIDDH010000121.1, read as the reverse complement.
ATCGCTGTGCGGAAATGGACTTGGAGTTGGGCGATGGAACCGTAAAAATTTTTCTAAACACAAAAGGGAAAAATACTTCGGATGTTCCGAGAGAACTGGTACATTTTTTGGAATATGTGGAAAACAGCACGTCAGAATGTGCGGATAAACAGGATGATGAGCGCATTCGTCATATTCACAAACGGGTAATGGCTGTCAAAGAAAGTCGGGAATGGGAGCGAAAGTATATGACATTTGGAGAATTGCTGCAAAAAGAACACCGAGATGGGATTCAGGAGGGGCGTCAGGAAGGACGTCAAGAAAGTCTTTTGCTCACGCAGAAAATGTTGGAGGCTGGCGAAGCTGATAAAGTTTCCCTACTCTCAGACGAAAAATTTTTTGAGGAGATGTGCCGAAAGTATGGCATAATTTCCAAGAATAACTAAAGTCAATTCTTTTATTTTATCGTGTGATTTCTCTAATTATATTTATT
>JAIDDH010000120.1 GCA_029055435.1 Acetatifactor sp. | reverse complement strand
CTGCATGTGACTATCGGCAGTGCGCTGGATTTGTTCGGCGGCGCGATGTCCTGGGAGGAAGTGCTGAAGTTTGTTAAAGTTTAGCGGAAGATGCCAATTTATGGTTGATTTTTGCGGTGTTCTGTGTTAGTGTATTGACAATACAAGTGACAAGACAGAGGATGCGTGCAAAGGAGAGATAAATTGGACAACTTCAAATCAAACAATTCCAAGTCAAGCGGCTTGAAAGCAAAATGTAAAAAATGGCTGCAGGAGATTTTTATTGACGGTTTGAGCGGTATGGCGCTGGGGCTTTTCTCCACGCTGATTATCGGAACCATCATCGCGCAGCTTGGCAGTCTGATTGGCGGCAGCGCAGGTGCATATCTGACTGCTGTCAGCAATGTGGCAAAAACCATCACCGGTGCGGGCATTGGTGTGGGTGTGGCCTGCAAGTTCAGGGAGAGTCCCCTGGTGACGGTGTCTGCTGCTGTGGCTGGCATGATCGGCGCTTTCCCGGGGGTGACGGCCATGGAGGCCTATGCGCTGGGCAGACCGGGGGAGCCTCTGGGAGCGTTTATTGCTGCCATTGTGGCAATCAAAATCGGACATCTCGTGGCGGGCAAGACCAAGGTGGATATTCTGGTGACGCCTTTTGCGGCGATTCTGTCGGGCGCGATTGCAGGCTTTGTTGCGGGGCCGCCCATCACGGCGTTCATGGGATGGCTGGGGGCGCTTGTCAATGTCAATGTAGAGCAGCATCCCATTGTTGGAGGAATTGTGATCTCTGTGCTGATGGGTATGATTCTGACGCTGCCTATCAGTTCTGCCGCCATTGGCGTCTCCATGAGTCTGAGCGGCCTTGCGGCGGGGGCTGCGACTGTTGGCTGTTGCTGTAATATGGTGGGATTTGCCGTGGCCAGCTATCGAGAGAATAAGATGGGAGGACTGATTGCCCAGGGAGTCGGCACTTCCATGCTGCAGGTGCCCAATATCGTGAGGAAGCCTTTGATCTGGCTGCCGGCGATTCTGTCCAGCGCCATACTGGGACCGATATCCGCGGCGGTCTTTCGTATGACAAGCACGCCTGTGGGCTCCGGTATGGGCTCTGCGGGCTTTGTGGGACAGTTTGCGGCCTATGGTTCCATGCGGGCGGACGGCATGAGCGCAGCCGCAGCGCTGGGGTTGATTTTGCTGATGCATTTCATCCTGCCCGGTGTGCTCAGCTTGCTTATTTCTGAGCTGATGCGCAGAAATAAGCTGATTTCCGAAGGGGATATGGCGTTGGAGGTATAGATAGTTTCTCGAGGATTTATGCATTTTATACAAAAATTAACCGTTTCTATCCACAAATGCGACATAAAAAAAGAAGTTTTATTGGGAGAATGTTACAAAAATATTAAGAAAATGTTGCTGCGAAAGGTCACCTGTGGTACAATAATGAAGTTTACCGGAGGTGACTTTTCATGTTACGCGACAAACATAAGCACAGAATAAGCCATGTCGTTCTTGTTACATCCAATGCAACAGATGCCGGTGTGAAGCAGTTTCGCATCAGATCGAAGAGCCTATGGGTGCTTGTTGTGGCGCTTTGCATAGTCATCGGCGCCATGCTGGGCTATATCGTTTACGAGGAGAAAATCTGGCAGGCGGTTTCCAACAGAAGCGATGAGCAGCTTGCGCAGATACAGCATCTGGAAGAGGAAAAAGCTGAGCTGGAAGCGGATAAGCTGAGTCTGGAGACAGAGATTGCAGAGCTGAACGAGACGGTACAGATTTTGAGTGAGACCGTCAGTCAGAAGAGTAAGAGCGAGAGTGAACTGAGGGGTCAGTTGGAAAAGGAAAGTCTTCCCACAGGATTCCCGCTGAACGGTTCTGCTTCCATGGAAGAGTTGACCGACGATAAGCCGATTTGTATTTTCACCGCATCCACAGGGATTATGGTGGTATCCACGGCCAGAGGCACAGTGACGGCAGTCAGTGATGACGGAGAATATGGACACAGTATTCAGGTAGATCACGGCAACGGCTATGTGACAATCTACAAAAATGGCGGAGAGCCCCAGGTGAAGCTTGGAGATTTGGTGATGGGAGGAACTGCTCTGTTTGTGATTGGGGAGGGACACGAAAAAGTCGGTTATCAAATGATGAAAGACGGGGCCTATATCAGTCCTATGGAAATGTTGGATATCAGCGGTTAAGGAGGGAGTCATATGTTAGACAAAAAGAATACTGAGGTAAAACTTATAGCATTGATCGGAAACGGCGTGAATCTGGACGGTGATTTTACAGCGCAGGGTTCCGCAAGAATTGACGGCTGCGTGGACGGCAATGTGACCGTGGGAGGAACTTTGATCGTGGGGGCAACCGGCGCAATCAACGGCAATGTGACGGCAGGATCTGCAGTGATTGGCGGAGGAATCCTGGGCAATGTGGAGGTAACCG
>JAIDDH010000012.1 GCA_029055435.1 Acetatifactor sp. | reverse complement strand
TCCCCTGGTGGCAGACTATTCCTTAAGCAGCTCCGCCAAGGATTTAAGCCGACTGGACGAACTGCTATCCAACGAACAAATCTACGGCGTCAATCTGCAGACCGCCGGTCTTCCCGACAAAGTCAAACAATATTTTGCGGAACTCACCGACCGCCCCGGCGCTGTACGGGCCACTCTGGAAAAATATACGGCCTGGTGAAGCTCAAAAAGAATGCTCTGTCTCCCTGATAATTCAGTGAGAGACAGAGCAGACTTCATCCTGTTTTTCCGAAAGGCTCACAGCTTCTGGCAAGTCTCATGGCATCCTCAATTGGGCCCATGGTATGAAATTTCTATCATCTCACAGGTCTCATCATTACAAAGAACACAAGCATACGAATATAGTTCTTGATCTTCATACAGACTGTCCACCAAAAAATAATACTGTCCGTCATCCTGTTCCTCCGGCAATAATTTATCAAAAAAATCTATTCTCCGTTGCTTCATATACTCTCGGTCTAAATATATTTTAGCACCGCCGTCATAACAATACTTCGGATAATTAGTATCATAAACCGACAATCGATTTGCTTTCATCACCTCATAATCTTCTTGGGAATAAGACACTCGATATCCATTTTTATCTGCCAAAAACCCTTCATAATAATAATATTTTATATTATGAGCTGATTCCGGCAATTCTTTTGGATAAGCCGTAAAATCTGTCCACATATTAAATATCTTATAATTCCAAAAGTGTGTTCTGGTTACCGGTATCACATCCTGAAGCATTAGATAAAAGAATGTTCCCAAGCTCCAGACAACCAGCAGGATTAACAGAACACTCTTTATAATGGCAAATAATTTCTTCCTTTTCAGTTTGTCTTCCATAGATTACCACCCTTTTCTAAGTACCAAGGCCTTTTTACCCTTTTTCCACATGCAGGTTCCCGGGCATTTCCCAAAAAGCTCATAAGTTCTGGCAAGTCTCATGGCATCCTCAATTGGGTCCATGGTATGAAATTTCTATCATCTCACACGCCTCATCATTACAAAGAACACAATGATACAAATATATTTCCTGCGTTTCACACATAAGATACGCCAAAATATAGTAATTACCATCGTCCTCTTTATCCAGTAATAACTGATCAAGAAAGTCAATTTTCCACGCCTGCATCTGTTTCCAATCCAAATATTGTTTTGTACCGCCATCATAACAATATTTTCCTTCTGTGTCGGCTAAACCAGCATAAAAGTCCCATCTGCTTTCCTTCATCAACTTATAATCCTCTTGAGAATAAGCCACTCGATAGCCACTTTTATCCGCAAAAAAACCTTCATAAAAGTAATATTTAATATCATGAGCCGATTCCAACAATTCGTTCGGATAAACCGAAAAGTCCACGCGTTCATCAAAAGAGTGATAACTTAGAAAATATCTTCTGGTGACTGGCATTACTTCCATAAAAGCAACATAAAAACTGACAATCGCCCAACAAATCAGAAAAATTCTTAGACAATGAGACAGAATTCCTCTTTTCATATGCTTTCCTCCGCAGAGCAAAATCCTGTTCTGAGCGCTAGACCCGTTTTTCCCTTTTCCCAAGTCAAGATACCGGGACACACTCCAAAAAGCTCATAACTTTTTATTTTCAATTAGGACAGCGACATGAAATTTCTAAAATCTCACAAGTTTCGTCATTACAAAAAATACAATGGTACGAATATATTTCCTGTGTTTCACACAAACCATATGCCAAACAGTAATATTGTTCATCATCCTGTTCTTCAGGCAACAATTTATCAAGAAAATCAATTCTCCTTTCCTTCATTTGCTTACGATCTAAATAATGTTTTACACCACCATCATAACAATATCCCAACTCCGGCAAATAAGGATTATAGGCAATCAACCGACTTTCCTTCATCTGCTCATAATCCTCACGAGAATATGTCACTCTATATCCGCTCTTATCCGCCAACAACCCTTCATAATAATAATATTTTATATTGTATGCTGACTCTGGTAATTCCTTTGGATAAATGGTAAAATCTGTATACATATTAAAAAGTTGATAATTCCAAAAGTGTGTTTTGGTTCTCGGTACTATCTCGTCAGCTACCAAACATAAAGTAATTACTACGCAACCAATCAGATAAATCCCTAACACTTTTAAAACAGCAGATTTTAAACTTCTCACTATAAATATTCCTTCCATAAGTTAACGATCTGTTGGAAGTATCCAACCTCGCTTTCCCTTTTCCCATGTGTAGATTCCTGAACATTTTCCAAAAAGCTCATAACTTCTGGAAAACCCCAAAGCATCCTCAATTGGGCCCATGGTATGAAATTTCTATCATCTCACAGGTTTCATCATTACAAAGAACACAGTCAAATGCGTATACCTCCTGCCCCTCAGACAAATAGTATCCTAAAAAATAATATTGCCCATCCTTCTGTTCCTTCGGCAGAAGTTTATCAAGAAAATCAATTCGCCATTCCTGCATCTTTTCGGGATTTAAATAGCGTTTTTCATCGCCATTATAACAATATATCTCTGGATAATCGTGCTTATAATTAATTAGCCGATTATCTTTCATCTGATCATAATCCTCGCGAGAATAAGCTACATGATATCCACTCTTATCCACTAAAAAGCCTTCATAATAATAATATTTTATATTATGAGCTGATTCCGGCAATTCTTTTGGATAAGGGGTAAAATCTGTATACATATTAAAAAGTTGATAATTCCAAAAGTGTGTTTTGGTTCTCGGTACTATCTCATCAGCTACCAAACATAAAGTAATTACTACGCAACCAATTAGATAAACCCCTAACACTTTTAAAACAGCAGATTTTAAACTTCTCACTATAAATATTCCTTCCATAAGTTAACGATCTGTTGGAAGTATCCAACCTCGCTTTCCCTTTTCCCATGTGTAGATTCCTGAAGATTTTCCAAAAAGCTCATAACTTCTGGAAAATCCCAAAGCATCCTCCTGATATAACAGATCATAAAAAGAAAAATCATAAAAATCCACAATGTAATAGATATATTCCATCCTATATTGCTTAGTTAAAGGATTATATATGCAATGTAAAGTGATAGAAGCATCTGCACTGTTAAAAATCCCAAATGCAGCTGGATAGAACACCACCTGATATGGGTCTCCCATATTGAAATCCGAATAATTCACATAATTACAACCGGCCCACTGCCTATCTGGAGATAATGCAATATATATTTCAGTGTTATCTTCACTCAATACAGATTCTACAACCCGTTTTGCATCCTGCATATTTTTCTCAAAACATGAATTAGCCGAATTCAAACCAAGCCAATCCACATCAATCACCATATAGTTTGTAGAAATATATTTTCTAGTTCCTCCGTCCTTACACCCTTTATATGATCCTCCAGTTCCATTAATATAAGTATAAAAACAACTTACAGCATTTGCATCAAGACTCGATAGGCCTATCCCTAAAAGCACTACACTATTAAGGTTTTGGTAGTACTTTGTCAACAAATATTTATTTAAAATATTTATTTTATCTGCAAATAATCCATGGACTCCCGCTGCACCTGTTGCTTTCCTTACCTCCTCAAACATTTCAACACTTATAGACTTCTCATACTTATCATAATAAAACTGATTCGAGTAAGACACATACCCCATCCTCTCATCATTCACCACCCCATTCGCATTCATCCGGCCATCTACATAAATAAAGTCCGCCGACAGCTCAGGATAGACTCCGCCCCGGTTCACCATGCTCGTAAACTCCTCGCCATCAACCACACACTTTTCCGCTCTGGCTAGGCCGCCCACATACAGAAAATCATTAATGCCGTCATCATCGCTGTCATATTTCAGAGGGCTCGTGTAAACAATTCTTCCATTGGAGAGACGGAATCCCTTCTCCTCATAGATATCATATAATCCGTCCTTGTCACTGTCCGTATAATTACATCTATACTCATTAAGAACAGCATTGATCTCATCATATATTACAGTAGTTACATCTATCTTGTTCCACGTTTGAACTTCGAGATATTTTCCTCCCGTCTCAGAAACCATGCGCATCATGTTGGAGTTCTTGTTCGCATATGAAGCAGTGATACAGTTAATCGCTATACCACCATCAATAGCTCTCTGTACTGTCTGTGAGTCGTATTTTATATCTTTTAAATCAAAAAAATACAATTGCTTATTCTTAGCATGGCTTTTATCATTGTTAAGCCTGTCTATACAATAATTAATGACTTCCAATGCCGACATTTCTTTAAAACCATGCTGATATTCCTGCGGTTTCCATATATTACGTATCGTGTCAATTCCATACAAGGAACTATACCTTGCATACTCTGTATCGTATAATTGATTATTATCAGGAAGATATGGCATATACTCATCCAGACACCGTCCCCAGTTGTATGCATATGCATAATCAAAATAATATTCCCCACTATCAGAGATCTCCCCATATCCCAGGTCGGCCCTCATCGCCGTCCACCAGACCTGCCTGTCCACCACCATCCACTTGGAAAAATGCGTGGTACTGCAAGAGAGAGTGTGATGCTCCTTATCCAGCACTGTCTCCTCGTCCAGAATCACATATCTGTCATCCTCCTCATCATACCACATAATGCGAAGATTGTCCGCATCCGTTTCCCCTAATGCCTGCTCATCATAAGTAAAAGTGATGGTAGCCGTGTCAAACTCTATCTCCGTCTCGATCTCCACGGGCGCACCAAACAGCCCCACCACATCGGTGGAGCGCATATCCAGATTATAAAGATTCTGGATCAGCACCTGATTATCAATGTATCCGGCACAATCCATGGAGACAGAAACCTGTGTGATTCCCTCTTTCCGCTCCGGGTCCAGCTCCTGCGTACAGGTCTGACGGACTACCTCGTCCCCGTCCAATATACCATTTTCATCCGTATCAGGCTTCAGCGGGTCAAACCCAAGCTTTATGTCCTCCCCATCACTCAGACCATCGCTGTCCGTATCTGCCACAAGAGGATTCGTGTGGTATACCAACACTTCCTCTCCGTCGCTCAGGCCATCCCCGTCCGAGTCCGGGTACAGTACACCAGTCCCTGCAGCAATCTCCTCCTGATTACTCAGACCGTCCCCGTCAAAATCCTCCGCTCCGTCCAGAATACCATTCCCATCTGTATCCTCCAGAATCGGATTCGTTCCGGTCTGCGTAAGCTCCTCCCAATCCGTGAGCCCGTCGCTGTCCGTGTCCGCCAAAAGCGGATCTGTACCATAAATACTCTCAAAATAATTATTCAGACCGTCCCCATCCGTATCGGACAAATCCACATCCGCAGCTTCCATATTCTCCTGATTAAAATTCATCAGGATGATTGACGCCTCGGCCACCGACTCAAACTCCTCAAAATCAGTCATTGACTCCACCGAGTCCTGACTCTGCCAAGCTGTCACCGTGATTGAATTGATACCCAGAACCAGACCAATCTCTTCGGTCTGCCAGAACTCCCGTGCCTCGACCTCTCCGCTGCTGACTACCACATCATTCACATCCCTGACTACATAGGACAGCTTGTCCGCCTGCTCCGCGCCTTTTAATGTGCCCGATAGACAACTCAGCCGCTCCTCCGTCAGATACATCTCCCATGCCTCATTCAAATCAAAACCATCTGTATCGATGGTTAAGACGACCTGCTCCCCTTCCCCGCCGGGATGAATCGGAGTAGCCTCTCCATCATGAGTTCCCTCCGGCTCCTCACCGGAATCACTACCGGAAGAATTGCCACTCCTCAGAGCAAATTCCTCCAACACAAAATTTCCCGGCAGTTCCTCCGCACTGCCATCCTGCACCGTAAAGCCCACCGTCACCACATCGCCCGGCGCAATATTCTGATTATACTCCCGATTCTTTACCCGATACTTCCCCGTCTCCCGGGAAATGATTTCTCCATTCCACAAATCAGCAATCTCACTGGCACAATCAAACGAAAGCTGCCAGTCTTCTATTACTCTGTCCGACTTATTAAGAATCCGCAGGCTCCCGTTATAACCGCTCTCCCACGCATTTGTGACCTCATATGTAATCTCATAATGATCGTCAGAAACCGCCTGCTTCTCCACAGACAATTCACAGAATTCCGGAAATCCGTCAAAGCTTTCTTCTGCGGTAAACCCGAAAGAAACACTCTCCCCTGAAGCAATATCCTGATTCCATCCCAGATTTTTGAATACCATCTCCCCCTGCCCACTCTTCAGCATCTGGGCATTCCAAAGACTCCTTACAGGCTCTTCCACAGAAGCGGAGACATGCCAGTTATCTATGACTTCATCAGATACATTCTGAACAGTAATCACTGCGTTATAACCGCCCTCCCAGCAGTCCGCTAACAGAAAAGTAATTATGCAGCGCTCCGTCTGCCACATTTTTTCCATACCAGCTGTGCCGGCCTGACCAGTCATATACGCCCTGTCGGCAGCTTCCGTCACCTGCTCGGCCCGGACACTGGACATATCCACGGAGCCTGCAAGCAGACCCGCCGCCAGCAGAATACAAAGCAGCCGCCTCAATCCTTTGCTCTTATTTCCTCTCATCGTATCGTTCATTATAATTTTCTCCTTATGTGATAATTTTTACATGTATGTTTAAAGCGAAATATGCCATAACACTATCACATAAAGGATGTTGCCGTCAAGGAAATCCAGCAAAATTTATTTCTGTTATTGCTGCTTTGGCTGTGCGGGCGATGTCAAAACAGCATTGAGCGGTTCTTTCAGTTTACTGCTAAACCCCTTTACAACCAAACCTGTCAGCAGAGCAGAAATTATAGTCCCCTCTCTTGTTCCCACAATGGTAAAATCAAAAAATATAAGTGATAAAATAAGAGAAATAATAACGCAAAGAACATCAAACGCAATTTTTACATTTCCAAATTCTTTGTTAAACGTATCCGAGACTGCTTTTACAAACGCTTCGCCAGAGTTCATAATGACATTTGCAATAACGGCAAGCGCGATGCCAAAACCGAGAATGACAATCCCGGCAATTACCATAACAATGCGTATGGGATATGTATTCACCGGAATAAAAGACACAATCCACATTCCCAAATCAGTAAACCAGCCGAATAAAAAAGATAGCGGGATTTGTAACAACTGTATCAACTGAAATTTCTTCCGGAGTATGAGAATTTGTCCGACTATCAAAAAGCAATTCCAAATGATAAGCCATGTTCCTAAAGAAAGGTTGGAAAACTTGTAACTCATAACATTTGCCACCGACGAAATAGGCGACACCCCCAATTCCCCATGTTTCGTAAAGGCAACGCCTAATGCCGCAAAAAACAGGCTTATTATAAATAAGACATATCGCTTTGCAATTTCAATTTTGTTCATCGTCAGTGCCTCCTTTTTCAAGCCAAATTTATCGTCGCGTAATCTCTCTGTCTCCTTTTATATAAAAACTCCCTTTTCAGAAAAATGCCCCTCTGCATTAAAGAATATTACAAATACATTGCGTTGCTATTCCAAATAAACGCTCAATCTACCTCATTGTTTATTTACATCTAATCTATATAGTCTTTCTATAGGTGAATCATCCTTAAAAGTCCTGACTTCTTCAACATACTCCCAACCAAATTTCTCATACAATCCAATATGCTTTGTATACAGATAAAGTTCGTTGATACCAGCCTTCTTTGCATTTGCAGGTACTGAAGCCATGAGGTTTCTGCATACATCATGCCCTCTAAACTTTTTATCGACATAAACATTTATCATCCAGGGATAAACATCCGGTCTGCTGTTCAAATCATCAGTTACTGCTAACTGATACATTCCTGCCGGTTTACCATCAACCATAGCAACAAAGGTTTGGGGAAGCTTCATGCTATTTATTGAATGCTCCATTGTACAGACAACCTCTTCATAACTTTCACCGTTTTTTTCCCCAAGCCATCCATAATACCATGCACATATCTGTTCAAATATTTCATTATCGGATTCAGTCAAATGAATAATCTCCAAAAAACACCTCCTCAAGCAAATACGAAGAGGACTGTGCACCCCTCGCGCAGTCCTCTTCTCTCCCCATTCCTTCTCTAAATAAGACTCCGATTATACCTTTCTGTTCTTCTCCACATATACAGGGAAGGTATCCGTTCCCTTCATTTCCTTGTCTGCGGAGATGCATACCTGCTTGTCGGTAATTACATATTCCACGCTTGCGCCCTCTTCAATGACGGTATCCTGCATGAGCACACAATTTTTCACCTTTGCGCCCTTGCCGATTTTGACGCCACGGAAGAGAATGCTGTTCTCCACCTCACCCTCAATGACGCATCCGTCTGCCGCCATGATATGTTTTACTTTTGAGCAGTTCATGTAACGGGTGGGATTGTCGTCGCGGATCTTTGTATATACAGGGCTCGGTCCAAAGAGCGCGTCCAGATTCTCCGCCTGCAGCAGCTTCATGTTCTCCTCGAAATAGCTTCTGGTTCCCATGATGCGCGCCACATACCCATCAAAACAATATCCTCTCACATCCAGCTTATCCAGCTGATGCGCAAGAATATCTCTCTCATAAAAGATACCGCTCTTCAGATAAGCCTCTGAAATCTGCTCAATCAGCATCTCACGCTCTACCACATAGATGTTCATGGACAGATTCTGTATACCCTTGTCCTTGGAATTGACACAGATTTCAGACACTCTGTCATCCTTCAGCTTCAGGGTATAATAGAGATTTCTGGTGTCAGCTTCCAGCTCCAGCAAATCCTTGGGCAGACCCTCGCGGGTGTATGCCATAGTCATATCCGCCCCGCTCTCAATATGTTTTTTCAGCAAATCCTTAAAGTCAAAGTTCACAGCCAGATTGGCGTCGCACATCACCACATATTTCTCTCTCTGTTTTTTCAGGAAGGGAATCATGCTGGAGAGCGCCTCCACACGTCCGCTGTACACCTTAGTCTCCCTGTTGGAGAACGGCGGAACCAGATTCAGGCCGCCGTTTTTGCGGGTCAGATCCCATTCCCGCCCGCTTCCCAGATGATCCATCAGAGAGTGGTAATTCTCCTTGACAATCAGTGAGATATTGTCAATACCGCCATTCACCATGCTGGAGAGCAAAAAGTCTATGACGCGATAACGTCCCGCGAAGGGGATGGATGCCATCAAACGCTCGCGTGCCAGCTCAGGAACCATTGAGTCATAGCTGTTGGGAAAAATAATTCCCAGTGCATCTGCATTCATATTTAACATACTTCTTCACCCTCCTTCACCGATTCTCCCACCATGGCCTTGGGCCCGATCTTGGCATTTTTACCCACAGTCACATCGGGACCGATGGTTGCCACGCCCTTCTCATCATCGGTGGGCGTCGCACCTACGACCGCGCCCTCTCCGATGGTCACATTCTCCGCCACGATACAGTGTTTCACCACGGCGTTCGCACAGATGGTAGTCCCGCCCATGACCACGGCATCCTCCACCACTGCGCCCGGCTCGACCTTAACACCCGCAAAGAGAATGGAATGCTTCACTTTGCCCTCGATACGGCAGCCGTCGGTAATCATGGAATCAATCACCTCCGCCTCCTCGCCGATGCGGTGTCCGGTCATACCGCTGTTGCGGCTGTAGATTTTCCAATCCTCGTCAAAGAGATTGATACCGCTGTGCTCCGGGTCAAGCACCTCCATATTGGCCTCCCAGAGAGAGGAGATGGTTCCCACATCCTTCCAGTAACCGTTAAAGTGATATGCGTACATCTCTCTGCCGTCTCTCAGCAGGCTGGGGATAATATCATTTCCGAAGTCATTGGAAGAGTTGGGATTGGCCTCGTCCTCCTCCAGATATTTCTTGAGCACATCCCAGTTAAAGATGTAGATACCCATGGATGCCAGATTGGACTTGGGCTCCTTGGGCTTCTCCTGAAATTCCGTAATCTTGTCATTCTCGTCCGCCACCATCAGGCCAAAGCGGGACGCCTCATCCCAAGGCACCTCCATGACTGCCACGGAGAACTCCGCGCCCTTCTCCTTGTGGAACTTGAGGAAGTCGCTGTAATCCTGCTTGCAGATCTGGTCTCCTGAGAGAATGATCACATACTGCGGCTGATATCTCTCTATGAAAGAAATATTCTGATAGATGGCGTTGGCTGTTCCCTTATACCAGTCGGAACCCGTTGCAGACTGGTAGGGAGGCAGCACATGTACGCCGCCGTGTAATCGGTCGAGATCCCAGGGCTGTCCATTGCCGATATATTCATTCAGCACCAATGGCTGGTACTGTGTCAAAATACCAACTGTGTCAATACCGGAATTCACACAATTCGACAACGGAAAGTCAATAATTCGATATTTCCCGCCGAAAGGAACCGCAGGTTTTGCCAGTTTCTGAGTCAGCGCATAGAGTCTGGAACCCTGTCCACCGGCAAGCAACATTGCTATCATTTCTTTTGCCATTTGCATTTGCCCCCTTATCTGATTTCTTATTCAAATTATACTACAATTTCAAAATAATTCCAGCTTTTTTGTGCATTTTTATTCAGAAAATCAAAAAAATCAGGAAGAATCCTATGCTCCCATGAAAAATTCCCTTCCACATTGCGATTCTTCCTGTTTTTTATGTGTATTTTATCGTCTGTGTCTTTTTGCTGCCCGCAGAAATTCCTATTCAGACTGCTTTGCAAACAGCATCATGATGTCATTAGTCCTTGCCACGAACTTTGTCATGGCATCAGGAGCAAGCGGCGCGTGCTGTATCTTTGCCAGATCATAGAGCTGCTCGCAGATCATCTCCGTATTCTCACCCTCCTCATGTGCCACAACATACTGCACCAACGGATGATTTGCATTGAGGATCAGCGTCTCTCCACCGCCGCCGAAACCTCCCATATCCATGCCGGGCATGGAGTACATCTTCATCATGTCCTGCATACGTCTGGTCTCCTCAGACAGTGTGATGACAGAGGATATCTTCTTATTCTTGAGTTTCTCCACCTTCACGGTGATCTTGTCGTTCTTCAGCGCCTTCTTCATGATCCTGGAGACGGTCTCGGCCTGTGCCTCAAGCTCCTCCTGTGCCTTCTTGGAGGTCTTGGACTTCATCGCATCCGTCACATCGGAGTCGATGCGCATGAAGCGCACGCCTTCATTTTTATTCTCAAGCTGAGAGATGAAGGGCTGGTCGATATTGTGGGTGAGGATCACCGCATCCATCTTCGCCGCCTTGAACATATTGATATACTGGCTCTGCTGCTGTTCGTCGGTGACATAATAGATGATTTTCTCCGGCTTTGCTTCCTCTTCCGTCTCGTCGGCCCCGGTGTCGGGCTCCTCGGTCACGATCTCGGCTTCCACCTTCTCGCCGTTTTCATCCACCGCACTGCCCTCAGCCTCTTCTACATCCGTAGGCTTTGTCTCCAGACACTCCGGCAGAGTCAGATACTTGCCCTCCAGATTCTTAAAGAGAATATAATCATTCATCTTCTCGCAGAACTTGTCATCCTTCAGGCATCCAAACTTGATGAAGGGGCTGATGTCATCCCAGTACTTATCGTACTCCTCCTTCTCGGTCTTGCACATGCCGGAGAGCTTATCCGCCACCTTCTTTGAGATATACTCCGCGATTTTCTTCACAAAACCATCGTTCTGCAGCGCGCTTCTGGACACGTTGAGCGGAAGATCAGGACAGTCGATCACACCCTTCAACAGCATCAAAAACTCCGGAATGACCTCCTTGATATTATCTGCAATAAACACCTGATTATTATATAATTTTATGGTTCCTTCAATGGATTCATATTCCATATTGATTTTGGGAAAATATAGAATTCCTTTCAAATTAAAAGGATAATCCATATTCAGATGAATCCAGAACAGAGGCTCCTTGTAATCCTGGAACACTTTGCGGTAAAACTCCAGATACTGCTCCTTCGTACACTCATTGGGATGTCTGGTCCAAAGGGGAGTGGTCTCGTTGATGAGCTCGGGGCGCTTTTGAATTTTATATTTCTTTTCTTCAGAGGTAGTCTCTTCGCCTTCCGCATCCTCCTCAGGTTCTTTCTCAGCATCCTTTTTCTCGGGCACGATTTCCTCGATGACGATATCGTCCTCCCGCTTCTCGGATTCCTTCACAATCTGCGTCTCTTTGGTGTCCGCCTTGGAGAGATAAATCTCTGTGGGCATGAAGGAACAGTATTTCTTGATAACCTCCCTCGCCCTGTACTCATTGCAGAACTCCAGGCAGTCGTCATTCAAAAACAACGTGATGGATGTGCCGACCTCTGTCTTGTCCCCATCTTCCATAGAGAACTCCGTGCCGCCGTCACACTCCCAATGCACGGCCTTTGCGCCCTCCTGATAGGACAGCGTGTCGATATGCACCTCATCTGCCACCATAAACGCGGAGTAGAATCCCAGACCGAAATGTCCGATGATCTGATCCGCATTGCTCTTATCCTTGTACTTCTCAATAAAGTCCGCAGCCCCGGAGAATGCAATCTGATTGATATACTCCTCCACCTCATCCGCCGTCATGCCCAGACCATTGTCCCTGAAAGTCAGAGTCTTGTGCTCGGGATCCACGATCACATCCACTCTGGCCTGATAGTCATCGGGCAGACTATACTCCCCCATCATGTCCAATTTCTTCAGCTTGGTCACGGCATCACAGCCGTTGGAGATCAACTCCCTGTAAAAAATGTCATGGTCTGAGTACAGCCATTTCTTGATAATCGGAAAAATGTTTTCACTGTTGATGGATAAGCTTCCGCTCTTTGCTGCCATGTAAATCACATCCCTTTCTTTTATTCTGTTACTTTCCTGAATATTCCTATATTCTGATAAAATCCTGATAGACTTAAGTTTAAAACAGAAGGAAATAAAAGTCAACAGAAAATTAGCACTCGTTTCAACCGAGTGCTAATAATCATCTTAAAACGCCGATACTCACAGGCTTTTCCCAATTATAAAATTTTTCTAAATCACATTTGAGCCCGCCATAAATCGCTTCCTATTCCGGCTTTGGAAAATATTTCTCATAGACCGCAAAGAAATTGTCCGTTTTCACATTCTCGTCGTGAATCAGCTCGATTTCATTCCACAGCGGCTCATTCAGATTCTTCACCAAAGTCTCCACGAAGGCATCGTACTCCTGCCCGAACGCCTCCCGGCATCGCTGCTCCACGATCTTCAGCTTATTCGCGTCCGTCTCCTCCCGGTTAAAGGTATTGATACATTTGATGATGTGATAACCGCTCTCGCTCTCCACCACCGGGCTGACCTCATCCGTCTCCAGTAAAAAAGCTGCCTCCTCAAAATATCGGTCCATCTCGCCCTTCCCGAAGGAATAGGTGATAGTGGTATCCTCGCTGTAGCGGGATGCAAGCTCCGTAAAATCATACTCTCCCGACGACGCCATCTCCTGAATCTCACAGGCCTTGTCATAGATGGCCTGCTTTACGCTGTCAGGATAGGGCACCCTCTTACCCGCCCCATCCATGGTATAACCGCGCAGCAGAATATGCTGCACCGTGATGGTGCGGGCCTCGTCGTCGCTGATTTCGGGATTGATATCCTCAATGAGATAGTTATAAACCTTCTCAGCCAACGCATATTCCGTGTACAGCCCCTCCACCGTCTCCAGAGAGACTCCCATTTCCTGGATTTCCGTCTCGTTCAGGGAACCAAAATATTCCTCCGACGCCCGCTTTACAGCCAGCAGCTCCTTGTCATCCAGCTCCACGCCCTTCGACACCGCCAGAAGATACATGGTCTTCACCTGGGCAATTCTGGCCAGCACGGTCTCCTTCACATTCTCCTCCAGCGTCACGCCGTCCAGGGCCGTGTTCCAGATTTCCGCCCCATAGACCCCCTCATACTGATTCTGTATGGTGGTCAGATATACCATAATCTCATCCGTCCTGCAGGACTCGTCCTCAATGCGGAACACCTCGTCCTTTGCAAATCCTGTGGTGAACACCACCCGGGTACCTTCCCGCCCGCCGCAGGCCGTCAGCACAAACGCCGACAGCAGGCCGCAGACTGCCAACAATCTGCTCTTTTTCATCTTTCCTCACATTCCGCCGCCTCAGGCGGCATTTCCAATATAGCATATAACATACATTTACAGCGCCCTGCTCTCATGGCAGGTAAAATAAATCACCTGATAATCCTCCGCGATCCGGCGCAAAAAAGTCCCCGCCGTCCCAAGCCGCGCCTCGTCCAGATTCACAAACGAATCGTCCAGAATCAAAAAGGGCTTTTCCTTCTGATACATGGCCTCCACCAATGCCACACGCAGCACAATGTTCACCAGATCCTGACTGCCCAGGCTGAAGGCTCCGGTCTCCCTCTGCTCTCCGAGGGCCCGCCTGGTCACATGGATATTGGCGTCCATGCGGAAATCCTCCCCGCTCTCCCCCGCAAGCAGCTCATAATTGCGCCGAAACGAATCAAGCACCGGCCCGATATAGCGCGCTGACAGGCTCTCCTTTGCCTTCTCCAGATACTCTCCCACAAGTCCCAGATTCGTATAATAGGCATAATCCTTGTCATACGCACGCTCGAGCTCCTCCAGTCTGTCCTGCTGCGTCTGAAGCGCATCCAGCTCCTGCTGTCTTTCGTCGAGCTGCGCCTGATAAGCATGTATATGCTCCCAGAGCTCCGCCGCCCGTCCGTCCAGCTGATCCATGCGCAGCTTCAGCGCCTCCACGGACTCCCCGTCCTCCCGACGGGGCTGCTCGAAGCTTCGGATATCAAAATCCGCCGCAAAAGCCTGCCGCTCTGCCTCTAGTCTGTCCAATTCCCGCAGATCATTCTCATATTCCTGCAGGCTTCGGGAAATTTTCTGCAGACCTTCATCCATATCATCCATATCCGCCGCACTCTGCCCGTGAGCTTCCAGAAAGCTCCGAAGCTCCCTTTCCTGCTCTCTCACGGCCTCCTGCGCCTTTCTATATTTCCCGTCCCTGAGCTCCAGAGCAGAAAACGCCGCGGCATCCCTCTCAAGCCCTGCAAAAAGCTGCTGCAGCTCCTCCCGGAGCAATGCCCCTGCCACACAGTACGGCTGCAAAATCTCCTCCGCCTCTTCCTGCAGTCTCCGCAGCCGCTCCTCATAACCCTGATTCCGGTAGTCCTGTTCCCTGGCCTGCAGCTGCCTGAACCTGCGCAGATCATTTTTCAGGCTGTAGAGCTCATCCCGCACCCGATAATCGTCCTCCTCAAAAACCGCAGTCTCCGACTCTTGACCCCGCAAAAATTCTGCCACAAAATCCCTGGCCCGATTCATCTGCGCCTCATCCTCTGCGATTTCACGCTCAAGCATCAGAATGCCGTCCGGCTCCTCCTGTTCCTCCACAAGATCTGCCTCCAGTCCCGCAGACTTTTTCCTTCTGAATCCCGCCACTGCAGCAACCACGGCCAGACCCGCACCCGCGCATAAGAGCACGATACCCAGAATCATAGTCCCTACAGATGCCTGTCCGGCTTCCAATGCCGAAACTCCCGCTGATGCCTGCCCGGCCCACAACAGGAAGCCTCCTGCCGCAAGCGCCAAAAGAGTCAATATCCATAGAACCGACCGCCGACTGCTCCTGCTCGCCCGGCGCTCCTGCGTCTTCTGTCTTTTTTGCTCCTCCGCATTCTGCGCAAGGTGCTTCATGGAACTCAGCGCCGCCCGCTTGGCGCCGATTCCGCCCTTTTTGTCAAGATACAGTCCCCACAGACGCAGACTCTCCTCCAGAGCAGCCTCGCTGACAGGGGCTTGTCCCTCAAATCCTGCCCGCAGCCTCTCGTACTCCGAGCTCTCCTCCCCGGACAGACGCTTTTGTGCAATCGTCCGCTCAAGCTCCGCCTGCTGTGCCAACAACTTCTGCCCGCGCCCAAGCTCCGCCTCGTCGGGAGTCCCTTTCGCAAAGCGGACGCGCATCCGCTCAAGCTCCGCCTGCTCCCCCGGGTTCAGGACATTGGCGGCCGCCTCGGACTCCCGCTGTACCATGAGCCTGCGCCGCTCCTGCATACCCTGCAGAACCTCCCGCTCAGGTGCGCTGCCTCCCAGCCCGGCTAACTCTGCGTCCACCGCGCCGCGCTTTTCCTCCAGCTTGCCCAGAATGCTCCCATAATGCTGACGTTTTGCCTCCAGCGCCTTCTCAAGATTCGCGAGCTCCCACTCCTTCGAGACGTTCTCCCGCTGCGCCTGCGCTTCCCTGCGCTCATCAAGGCACTTCTGAAGCTTCTCTTCCAGCTCCGCCACAGACTGCTCCACCGCCTCCACCCGGCGCAGTTCGTCCTTAAGCTCCGCAATCTCCGCCTTCTGCCGCTTCAGGGAGCCGGTCTTACGGCCGGGCGTCAGGCTGTTGCGCAAATCTTTGATGACCTGCTGCACCTTCTCGTAATCGTTCATATCCCCCAGATTGTCCGCCAGATTGCCGATCTTGGCATTGATGCTGTCCGTGGCTGCGGCATAACAGTCGTTCTGTGCGATATAGACCGTGCGCAGAAAGGACTCCTGATTGATCTGAAACAGTTCCTCCCCGATATTCATGGTAAAATCGTCGCATTTTAAATTCGTGACGGCGTCGTAAAGCGCAAACGTATCCTCTGACTCTTTATTGCCAAAGGTGCGGTTCAACAGATATCGTTTTCCCCCGGCCTCAAACTCCAGCTCGCCGCCGTAGCTGCCGCCCTGCCAAGGCTTATAACGCAGGCGCTCCCGCTCCAGCGTATCGCCGCGCTTCTTCTCATTGGCAAAGCCATAGAACATCACCTTGACAAAGGCGGCCAAAGTGCTCTTGCCCCAGCCGTTAGGCTCCTTGAAGACACAGGGATTATCCGCAAAATCCACCGTAAAATCCGTAAATTTTCCGAAATTGTCAATATGACATTTCCATAAACGCATCTATTCCATGTCCTCCCCGGCCAACGCCTGCAGTCCATACCGGATCACAACTGACTTCGTCTCCTCTGAAAGCTCTGCGGCTGCCCGCACCTGCCGCACAAACTCCCCCTTCAGGGACTCGTCCAGAAGAAAACGGTCAAAATCCACCGAGAGCTTTGTCTCGTCGGTAATCTTCAAAAAGAAAAAACCATCCTCCAGCTTCCTGGTCATAAAATCCGTATCCTTCTCACAGGTCACGTCCACCCGGCCGGTGAGAATCACTTTCACCAAATCTCTGGGGGACCAGTTCTCCCGCGCAAGGGCATCCTCTACCAGATCCGCCATCTCCGCAGAGGTTGCGCAGCCCGTCACATCCACCTCCAGCGCATGAAGCTGTCTTCCCGCAAAGGGCACCCACTCACACCGGTATTCCAGACTGTCCTCATCGATGTCCAGAAGCACAAAACCATGCTCTCCGCACTCGTCAAAGCCCCGGCCCTCCAGACAGCCGCTGTAACACCACTTCCCGCGCCGGTCCAGCTCCTCCATGTGATACGCATGCACATGCCCCAACGCCAGATAGTCAATTCCCTTGTTTTTCAGCTCCTCCAGGGCAATGACCTCCGCCCGGTTCCTGCCCATATACTGATTCTGCTGCCCGTGGAGCATGACAATATTAAAATTCTCATAATCCAGCACCAGACCGCCATAGAGCGCTCCCGCTTTCTCCGACGTCAGCTCCGCCCCCGTGAGCACAATATTGCCGGCTCTCCCGGAATTCAGCACATACTCCGTCCAGTCCGTGCCAAAAAGCATCAGATTAGGAGGCAGTTCTTCCAGAGCGTCAAGAAAGCCCGCCGCCTCGTGATTGCCCCGAAGAAGATAGAAATCAATGTCGGGATGCTTTCGGACAGCACCTTCCACCGCATTCCGCACTCCCGCCTGCACCCGCCTGGTGTCAAACAGATCTCCGGCAATCAAAACCGCTTCCACCTCATGCTCCGCGGCATAATCTATCATCCTTAAGAATGTGTGCAGCAGCTCCTCGCGCCGAAGTCTCGCCCTGCGCTCGTCCAAATTTGCAGAAAGTCTTGAATCCAGATGCACGTCCGCACAATGGATAATCTTCATTGACATACCTCCTGCCCGCTTCAGCAGGCATCAAGTTCCTCTTCAGCTCTCAGGCTCCTCCGCCGGTTTCCATGCCTTCCCGAATTTCACATCCTTAAACAGCGCCGCAAGCCCCGTAATCTGCTTCAAACGCAATATCTCATCCCGGTCCATACCCAGATGTCTGGAAATCCACGCATCTGAGCGGCCCAGCTCATGCAGCTCCTTCACGATATTGCTCATCAGATCCACATCGTGGCTGCCCCTCGCGCGATTGTGGCGGATGGTGCTGGCCATGCGCTGGTCTATGGACTTGTCGATGACTGAAACCGGGAGCATTCCTCCCTCCCGCTCATAAATATCTGTATGTTCCAGCATAATCCGGTAGCGGTGAAAGCCGTCCACAATGATATATCGATCCCTCTCCTTATCATAATAACAGACAATGGGCATAGTGTAACCATCATTTTTGATACTCTCATACAAAAGCTTCATCTCTGGGGGAGCCACCGCATTGGGATTATAATCGTTGGGCTCCACCTTTTCAATGGGAACTGCCCTGATATGATATGTAGGACTCTTAAACTCCATAATCGATCTCCTCGATACTCTTATATTTGCTCCGGATCTCATCGACCCGCTTCTGCTGCTGCCTGCTCAGCCCAAATCCCATAAAGCGGCAGACGTGATCATTTTTCAGAATGCAGAAGCACATCCTCTTCCAGCTCGGAATATCCTTCGTGGACTTGATATCATCCGTGTTATCCGGTATCTTGTCGATGAAAATAATCCTGGACTTTTTGTTCAGAGTATAATTAGAGATGCCGTTTCTCCTGATCTGATAGCCGTGCTCCTCCAGCTCCTGAATCGTCTCCTCATCCAGCCCCCCGCCGGTCTTGTGCCAGAAGATAATGGATGAATTAAACTTCTTTGCATAATTGTTGCGCAGCCTTTTTGGAAGTGTGTCCAGAAGGAACATCGTGTAAGACCGCCATGTATGTCCCTCCGGCAGCGTTACGTTCCGATAGCCCATGGCCTTGGTCTTGCCATAGATACAGGCAAAATTAGCGCCCTGCACCCGGCCCACCAGTTTCACCCACATCTTCGGGTCTATGACCCGATACAGGTTCAGAGCATCCTTGGAATAATCGTTAAAGGGCGAGGCCACCCGCATCTGTGAGACCTTCAGCCCGGCCATATAATACAGATCATACAGACGATTGTAGTCATAGCCGAACATGGCATTGGCATGCCAGACATCCTCAGAAGACCAATCGTACATCGGGGATGCGCACCAGACATCCTTAAACTGCTTGCCAATCCAGCACTCTCCGTCATACCCGTACTTTTTATTGACAAATCCGCTGTATCTCTGCAGGGATTCGTCAGCTCGCAGTCCTAGCAGGCAGACCGTCTTTTTATTGTCATGGGATATGCGATACCAGCGTCCAAACTGCTTGGCCAGATCCTCCTGATGCATGCGATAGCGATAAGTAGTAACGGGATTGTTCTCCAGATTGATCACATATTCTCTCTGCGGCATCTCCCTCACCCAGCTCTCCTTCTTAGTGTCATCCCATGGATACCAGTACATCTGATAGCTGCTCAGCGCGGTCCGCGTGGCCATGGGCAGACACACCCAGTAAGGCTCCACCTCGTTCTTGATTCTCTCAAAGGTTCTCTCCACATACTCGGTAGTCACCGTGTACTGCGCCTCAAAATCCTGATGAAAAACCCCGATGGACTTTTCCGGATAATACTTCTTCCGAAAGTCCAACACCAGATTCAAGAGCAGACCGCTGTCCTTTCCCCCGGAAAAAGAGATATAAATATTGTCAAACTCCTCAAAAATAAGCCGCAGCCTCTCCTGCATCGCCTCATATACGTCCTGCTGCATATATTCTCGTCTCATAATATACCTTAATTTTCCAAAATTCTGGAACTTCCTCTGATGAATAATTTAATACAAGTCTACACTGTATACCTCTGCCATCCCTTCCTCACTGATTATCGGATAAAATTCGTCCTCTCAAACTCCTCTCTCTCAGGCAGACCGTACGCCTCCCTGCCCAGCGCAATGCTCCGCATCAAAAACACCATATTTCTCGCCAGAGTGCGCATGGTCTGCAGGCCCTCCGCATCCTGTGCGGCCTCCCCTGCCGCCCTGCCATGTATGCTGTTCCAATACTGGCTCGAGGCCACGGGCATCCCGCTGATGGTGAAAAACTTATTCAGCTCGTCAAAGGTGGCAGACAGCCCGCCCCTTCTGGCGCAGACCACACTCGCCCCCACCTTCATGGTTTTGTCAAAATGCGTGCTGTAAAACAGCCTGGTCAGGAACGCCACCAGCGTTGCATTTGCCGAGGCATAATAGACAGGACTGGCAATGACCAGCCCATCGCAGGCCTCAAACTTGGGCGCCGTCTCGTTTACTGCGTCCTCAAACACACACTTTCCCTTCTGGGCACAGGAACCGCAGGCGATACATCCGCGGATATCCATATTTCCAATCTGCAAAAGCTCCGTCTCCACTCCCTCTGCGTCAAAAATCTTCACCATCTCCTTCAACGCAATCGAAGTGTTTCCGTCCCTGCGGGGACTACCGTTTAACATTAATACTTTCATGATCTTTCTCCTCCAATACTAAATTATCCTTAGCCATATCAATACGTTTCAGCTCTCTTCTGGCCCCGCCATATCCATTGGGAGTGCTGTCCAGAGCCCGCTCAAAACACTCTCTCGCTCTCTCCCAATCCTCATCGGCCAATGCCAGATATCCCCTGCAGTCCCATTCCTCGGTACAGACCTTTCTCGGGCACCACCAACACCACTCGCTCTTCTCCAGAATATCCTCAAGGCGGCGCGCCTCCTCAAGATTTCCGCAGAAAATGTTAAGCTGGATTAAATCCGACAGATGGTTTCTCATACATCTGCATGCGCTGCCATGTAATTCTTCCACGCTCTTGCCAAGCTCCCGGCATTCCTCATAACGCTCGGCCAGTTTCTGCATATAAAGCTCCCCATAGAACTTTGCCCGCTCCAATTCCCCTAGCTGCCAATGGCAGCGCATCATACTGATTAATAGGCCCTGCCAATCATCCCTGTCAGCATCTTTTCCCTGAAGCTTAAGCTGTTCCATGGCTTTCTCAAAGTAAATCAATGCATTTTTATCATCCAAAAGATTGTTTGCGTAGATATAGCCCAGTTCCCGATAGGCGCTAAGCTTTCCGCCGGGATTGTCTTCCAGCGCTTTGCTCCCTGTGCCCTCCAGCAGATCACATGCCTGCTTTGCTTTGTCCAAGAGGTCTTCATCCGATAGCGTCGATTCATAGAGATCCAGGAGATTCATAATCCTTTCACCCTCAAGCTCCCACGAATCACACACATAATCCGAAAGCTCCGTACCGCCGTAAAGCTCGGCAATTACACCGAGAGCCTCATCCCACTGATGCGCCGACTCATACAGATTCTTTATCGAATCAAGATTATCCCTGCGCTGTTCCTCCGTCAATATTTGGGGCTGCTGGTCACGAA
>JAIDDH010000119.1 GCA_029055435.1 Acetatifactor sp. | reverse complement strand
TCCGTGGAGTAATCCACCACATTGCGCACCTGAATCCCTCTGGATTTGCAATACTCCAGATCGCAGTTGTCGTAGCCTGTGGCCAGCTCGCAGATTAATTTTACATTGGGAGCATCCTTCAGGGATTCCTCCCGCATGGGCGCCTTGTTGCAGACAATGACGTCCGCATCCTTTGCGCGCTCCGCTACCTCCTCCACTGTGACAGTGTTGGGATAGATGGTGACCTCACCAAGCTCATTAAAACAGTCCACCGGCACATCTGTGCCGGCGCTGTTTCTCTCAAGTAATACAATTTTCATAATAATTTCCTTACCCGGGCATTGGGGACTGCCCTGTCTGTATATTACAGCCTCTTCAGCAGTTCTTCCCTCTGAGCCTCATAACCGGGCTTACCCAGAAGAGCAAACATATTCTTCTTGTAGCTCTCCACACCGGGCTGATTAAAGGGATTCACACCCAGAAGATATCCGCTGACACCGCAGGCAAACTCAAAGAAATAGAAGAGCTCGCCCAGATAAAACTCGTTCACCTCAGGGATATTCACCACAAAATTGGGAACCTGACCGTCCGTGTGTGCCAGGATGGTGCCGTTCATGGCGCTCTTGTTCACAAAATCAACGGTCTTGCCTGCCAGATAATTCAGGCCGTCCAAGTCAACGGGCTCCTCGCCGATAACAATCTCTTCACGGGAGGTCTCCACATTCAACACGGTCTCAAACATGATTCTCGCGCCGTCCTGAATAAACTGACCCATGGAGTGCAGATCGGTGGTCAAATCCACGCTGGCGGGAAGCAGACCCTTCTGATCCTTGCCCTCGCTCTCGCCGTAGAGCTGCTTCCACCACTCGCTCACATAGTGCAGCGCAGGCTCATAGTTTGCCAGAATCTCCACGCTCTTGCCCTTGCGCAGCAAAATATTGCGCAGAGCAGCATACTGCAACGCATCATTGCTCTTGAAATCATTCTCCAGCGCGCGCTTTCTGCCGCTGGCAGCACCCTCCATCAGCTTGTCGATGTCCGCGCCGCTGACTGCTATAGGAAGAAGTCCCACTGCGGTCAGAACGGAGAAACGTCCGCCCACATCATCGGGTACCACGAAGGTCTCATAACCTTCCTCGTCCGCCAGATTCTTCAGGCTTCCTCTCGCCTTGTCGGTGGTGGCATAAATTCTCTTTGCAGCGCCCTCCTTGCCGTACTTTTCCTCCAGCTTGGCCTTAAATACGCGGAAAGCGATAGCAGGCTCCGTGGTAGTGCCGGACTTGGAGATCATATTGATGGAGAAATCTCTGTCTCCCACCACATCCATCAGATGCTTTAAATATGTAGAGCTGATGGAATTTCCGCAGAAATAGATCTCGGGAGATTTGCGCACACTCTTGTCCACCACATTATAAAAGCTATGGCTCAAAAATTCGATTGCCGCCCTTGCGCCCAGATAGGAACCGCCGATACCGATGACCAACAAAACCTCGGAGTCATTCTGAATCTTCTTTGCAGCCTCCTTGATACGCGCAAACTCTTCCTTGTCATAATCTACAGGAAGATCAATCCATCCCAGAAAATCATTGCCGGCTCCGTTTCTGGATAACAACACATCCTTTGCATCCAAAGTCAGCTTTTCCATGTAGCCGATCTCCTCCGCGGAGATAAAAGAACCTGTCTTGGAATAATCAAATGTAACCTGTTTGCTCATAGCCCTGCTCCTTTTCGTTTATTCTTCCCTTAAGTTTAGCAAAACTGCACGATAAATTCAAGCTGTTGGACATATTTTATCAGCAAAATTCCTTAATCAGAGCCTCCAGCTCTTCATCGCTGATATGAAAGGCATCCAGAGCCTCCGAGGCCGAGGGCTGCGCGCCGGAAGCAGCCTTGTCCTGGTCCGTCCCTCTCTCCCGGGCTATCACATCCGCCGCCAGAGCCTTTTTCTCTGCTTCCATTGTATCGCGGTTTCCTATGGGCATCAACTCCACCGTGCGCCTGCCCCGCCTGGTTCCCCTATCCACTGCGGCAAGCCGCATATTCCGCTCTCTCGCGGACATGGTCTCACCGAAAAGCATCTCCATATCATTCTCCGTCACCTCCATGCGCGCGGAGAGATGGTTCTCCAGATAATCCACCAGATTTACTTTTAACACCCGCCGCTTGTCTTTCACGTCCACCACGGTTGACACGGAGAAATACAGATACAGACCCAGAAAACTCACTATGTAATAGGGGAGAATCTCTCCCAGAGACCGACTCTTCATAATGGCCTTGCAGACCCCGACTCCGGCGATGATCACGGAAAGCAGCATACTCTGCCCCGACAAATGATACAGCGTCCCGAAGGACAGCGGCCCCAGCGCCAGCTTATTCAGGAACTTGTCTACAAAAATAGGTGTATTTGCCACTCCGTTGTTGAGCTGATAGCAATTTGCAAATTTCAGCTTGCACTGCCTGAGCAGCCGATTCTCAGTAGTGGCCATATTGTCCGCCTCCCGGATCATATTTTGATACAAAAATCCCAGCAGTACTCTGACAAAGAGGCTTATCACCATAAACCCCAGAATGGCCGCGGTTATCAAAGGTTCTTCCCGAAAAATTTGAAACATATGCATTCCCCTCTTTCCAGTGTTTTGAAAATATTTTCAGGCATCAAAGAAATTATATCGTATATTGTCCGATATATGAACGAAAACCCGTCGTTTTTTTCCCATCTTTTACGACAAAAGTCCCTTTTTCCTCCCACGCAATATCCCTCGCGACATTGCAGAACAAGGAAAAATCTGCTATAATATTTTTTAATGATTTGTATTAATTGGAGGATACTATGAGATATCAGACAAAGGGAACCTGTTCCACCTCTATCGACATAGAGCTGGCAGACGGGGTAATCGAATCCGTAAAATTTACCAATGGCTGCAACGGCAATCTGCAGGGCATCGCCGCTCTGGTGAAGGGCATGACTCCCGAGGCGGCCATCAGCCGATTAAAGGGCATCCGCTGCGGCGCAAAGAGCACTTCCTGCCCCGACCAGCTTGCACAGGCACTGGAAAGTATGCTGTAGCATATATTAACTTTGGAACAGGAAGGGAATAATGACTATGAAAAAAATCGTGCTGACCGGCGGCGGCACTGCCGGCCATGTAACTCCGAATATCGCCCTTCTCCCCGCATTGCGGGAGGCCGGCTATGAAGTCTCCTACATGGGCTCCTATGACGGAATCGAAAAGAAATTGATCAGTGATTTTGACGTGCCCTACACCGGCATTGCCACCGGCAAATTCCGCCGCTATCTGGACCCCAAAAACCTCACGGATCCCTTCCGGGTCATCAAGGGCTTCGGAGAGGCCAGAAAACATTTGAAGAAACAACGGCCCGATGTGGTCTTCTCCAAAGGAGGCTTTGTCAGCGTACCTGTAGTGCGCGCCGCAGCCTCTCTGGGAATTCCCTGCATCATCCATGAATCCGACATGACGCCAGGACTGGCCAACAAGCTCTGCATTCCGGTGGCCACAAAGGTATGCTGTAATTTCCCTGAAACCATGGAAAAAATGCCCGAGGGCAAAGCCGTCCTCACCGGATCTCCCATTCGCAGCGAACTGACTCAGGGGAATAAGCTGGCAGGGCTGGATATGTGCGGATTTACCGCCAACAAACCGGTCATCATGGTCATCGGCGGAAGTCTCGGCGCCGCCAATGTGAACAAGGCCGTCCGTGAAGCCCTTCCAAAACTTCTGGAGGACTTCCAGGTGGTGCATTTATGCGGAAAGGGAAAAATCGACAATCTTTTCCTCAGCACTCCCGGCTATAAACAGTTTGAGTACATCAAAGCAGAACTTAAGGATCTGTTTGCCATGGCGGATCTTGTCATCTCCCGTGCGGGAGCAAACGCTATCTGTGAGCTTCTCGCATTGAAAAAGCCCAATATTCTCATTCCGCTTCCCTCTGCGAGCAGCCGGGGCGACCAGCTCTTGAACGCCGCATCCTTTGAGGCGCAGGGCTTTTCCATCGTCATCAATGAGGACGATCTGACCACCCGCCTGTTGGTGGAGAAGGTACATGAATTATACGCTGACAGGCAGAGCTATACCAAGACCATGAGCGGGAGCAGCCAGATGGATTCGATCCCCAAAATCATGCAATTGATTGAGGAAGCCACCGCGGTATAAACCGGCTGCGGCAGATTGCGCAGCCAGCTCTAGCCGATAGCGTCGTCATAGGCTGCCCTGCTGCCGCCGATATATTTTGCTCTGGTACGGGCACAGACCACATGGGCGTCCCCTATCTGACGGGTGCGGATGCGCACCGGCACCGCCACGTCCCGCAGATGCATGCCGATGAGCGTGTCGCCGATATCTATTCCCACATGCGCCCTGACATGCTCCACTGCAACCGGATGCTCGAAAGCCTTGTAGGCTGCCGTGGCAAAGGAACCGCCCGCTTTGGGCTGGGGTACAACATTTACAATCTCGAGGCCGTATACTTCCGCGGCCTCTTTTTCTATGATCAAAGCGCGGTTCAAATGCTCGCAGCACTGCGCCGCCAGATAAATACCCGCCTCCTGAGTGGCCTGATAGATACCGCCGAATACCACCTCCGCCACTTCCGGGCTGGAAAAGGTTCCGATGCCTGCTCCGCCCACCTCGCTGGTGGAGCATCCTACCACCATCAACTGTCCCTGCTCCGGACGGGCAATCTCCAAAATTTCCTTTGCAACTCTGTACGCTTCCTCGCCGATTATTGTCATTTCCTCTGTCATCACTACGATACCTCCGTAACTGCTTTCCACTTTTCTCATCATAGCACGCTCCCTCCAAAAAAGGAATAGAGTTTCTCTTTTCGGAAAAACTAAACGTAACCGTTCAGCCTAAAATATTGCGATTGCTGATTCAACAGTGTCGGCAGAAGGGGGAGAGGGACGGATTGGCGGATGGTTTCAGTTGGGTGTTTTCTAATAGTGCTGTCATAAAATATTGCAATTTGCGGGTCGGCTCTAAGGTGCATCCATGCACCATAGAGCCTGAAATGCGCATCCGTGCGCATTTCACCCGAGTCTCTTGCGCGCACTATAAGAAAACGCACCAACCTCCACCAATGCCCTGCCAATCCGTCCCTCTCCCCCTTCTGTCTCGATACCGGCTGAATTCAGCAATCATAATATTTCAGGCCGAATTATTACAATTAAACACCAAATAAATAAGAATGGAGGAGCTCCCTTGACATTATCCACAAATTTGTCTGAAAATATAAGTGTTCTGCACCGGCTGCTGCCCATCGACGCAAGCTTTGATCTTGTGACCCGTAATCTCTTTCTGGGGGAGACGCCCGCTTATTGGGTGGGGGTCAACGGTTTCTGCAAAACGGAAGTGCTGCAGCAGATTTTTTCTGATCTCCAAAATCCTGTTTTCACCAGAGACGGGCAGATTGAAGACTTAATCTGCTATATGGATGCCAAAATCGGTTTTGCCCAGGTGGAGCCGGAAGGAGACTGGGACAAACTGATCAAAAATCTCCTGAGCGGTCCTTCCCTGCTCTTTGTGGAGGGCTTTGACCAGGCTCTGATTATCGACGCCCGTACTTATCCCACCCGGGGCGTGGCGGAACCTGACGCCGAGCGCATCACTAAAGGTGCAAGAGACGGTTTTGTGGAAACTCTGCTCTTTAACGCCAATCTTATACGCCGCCGGGTTCGTTCGCCGAAGCTGACCTTCGCCATGCATTCTGTGGGCAGCACAAGCCGCACGGACGTAGCTGTGGCCTATCTTGGGGACAGTGTAAATCAGGGACTTCTGGACAAACTGAATCAGAAGCTGGACAATCTGCAGATTACCTCCCTGACTATGGGAACCAAGAGCCTTGAGGAGCTTTTGGTTCCTCATAGATTCTGGAATCCCCTGCCCGCAATACAGTATACCGAGAGACCGGATGTGGCCTGCAGCTATCTGATGGAAGGACATATTCTGCTGCTTGTGGACAACTCTCCTCTGGTGATGATTCTGCCCTGCACAATTTTTCAATTTACCCAGAGTGCTGAAGATTACTACAAATCTCCTCTGGTGGGAACTTATTTCCGTCTGGTGCGTCTGGCCTGCATTCCGGTCAGTCTTTTCCTCATGCCTCTTTTTCTCCTGATTACAACCCGTTTTCCACAATTGGCGGAACAGTGGCAGCTCCTGCCCACAGATTCCCCCGGGCCCGTGCGGATGACCTTTTATATATTAGCTGTGGAATTTATTTTAGACTTGTTTAAATATGCAGCCGCTCTGAGCCCTGGGCGCTTCTCAGGCTCTCTGGGTATCGTGGGCGGTCTTCTGATCGGAGATATCGCCGTGAGTCTGAACTGGGCCTCCACAGAGGTACTGTTTTACGGCGCAGTGACGCTCTTAGCCTCCCTGTCCATCTCCAGTCTGGAATTTGCGGACGCTCTGCGGGTCTACCGCATCTTCCTCCTGGCAGCCACTGCCATTGGCGGCCTGTGGGGATTTTGCATCAGTGTCATCCTCCTGCTCCTGTCCGTTCTCACCACTCCCACCTTCGGAGGCATGAGCTATTTCTGGCCGCTGTACCCCTGGAATGGCAAGGCCCTCAAGACTCTGCTCTTCCGCCGCCCCACCGCCAGCGCACAGCCCAGCAAAGTCTGGGATCGGGGACCGGTTCATCCCTCGAAATAAAATAGAGACCATATATCGTTATTTGCTTTTTATTCCGTCTCATGATACTATGGGGAAAAAGACTGTTAAAATACTTATGAGGAGGTTACTATTATGGATATGGACTGGTATCGTCGTCCCGAATTAAAGCGTAGGGCCAAAAACTCTCTGCGGCATAATTATTGGAAATGTATTGTTGTGGCACTGCTGTTATTCCTGCTTCTTCCTTCCAATGACAACATCCGCAACAACAAAACAAATTCTTACGACAGCTATTCCTACAACAGTACTTCCTATAACAATCGTACCTCACAGATTATTTCTACCTATACGACCCTTTCCACGCACCCCCAAACACATATCTTCAGATACAGTTGTATTGCTTTAGTGAATTGTATTGAATTCATCCTACGCTACTCACATAATGCTACTATTAATAACATTATCGGCCTTATGCTGATTTTTTCCATTCTCTTCATATATCTGTTCATCATTCCGCTTCTACAGGTGGGCTGCTACGATTTCTTTCTGGAAAATGCCAAGAGCGGCAACGCCGGAATCAGACAAGTGTTTCACCCTTTTAAAAACAATTTTGAGACCGCGGCGCTTACCATGTTCCTGAAAAACCTCTTTCTCTCCCTTTGGTTCCTCCTTGGCGTGGTAGTTCCTTATGCGATATTTCTGTTCTCGAACAGCCTACTGGCATTGCCTTGCTTTCTTCTCCTTGTACTGCCCATAATGAAATTCTATGAATATCGCATGATTCCCTATATTCTGGCAGACAGACCGGATTTGAAGCGGAAGGAGGTTTTTGAACAAACCAAACTTTTAATGAAAGATCAGAAAATGCGGCTCTTTCTTCTCGATTTGTCCTTTTTGGGCTGGAATATACTCTCCGCACTCACCCTTTATATAGCAGGATATTTTTACGTAAATCCCTACCGCTACGCCACCGAGGCCGAGTTCTATCTGGATCTGAAACGAGAATGGGAAGAACGTCTCTCTCCTTGACAGCAGATATTACATAAGATTTTTCATGAAAGCTAAAACGGCGCCTCCATGACGGGAGATGCCGTTTTTTAGATATTAAGAAAGCGGGTGATGGGAATCGAACCCACGTATCCAGCTTGGAAGGCTGGTGTTCTACCATTGAACTACACCCGCATATTGTGTAACAGGCGCTATGCCTGCACACGAAGGTATGAAATTAATAATTCCGATATCACCGCAATCTATGATATCGAGAGCGCGAGACGGGGATCGAACCCGCGACCCCCTCCTTGGCAAGGAGGTGCTCCACCGCTGAGCCACTCGCGCATATATAAATGCCCAGAACCGGAATCGAACCAGTGACACGAGGATTTTCAGTCCTCTGCTCTACCAACTGAGCTATCTGGGCCTGTGGACGAAATCCCTACGCGCAATCCGCGTCAAAACTAAACGAATTACAACATTGGTTATTTTACATGGTAGAACCGTAAATGTCAAGTGCTTTACCAAAAATTTTTCAATTTTTAAATTTTCAATTTAATCTCTCTTCATAGAATAATATTGCAGCAGGAGCTTCACCACATGGCTGTAGCTCACAGTCCCGTCAGATACACCATTAGCCTTCAAAGTGGTATCCAGAAAAACATCTGTTGCCTTGTCCACCGTCTCCGTGTCCAACAATGCCTTGCCCTCGATGCGCTCCCACTCTTCTTCCGTCACAAATCGAGCATCCTCATACACCACATCCAGAAGCTTAAGCGGCTCCTGCAGGGCACAGACTTGCTTAAACCTCTCCGGGTCCTGGGCAGCAGCACTGCGCAGGTCGTGTTCCAGATAGCCCAGCACACTCAGATAACCGCT
Organism: Acetatifactor sp.; assembly: GCA_029055435.1. Lineage (GTDB taxonomy): Bacteria > Bacillota > Clostridia > Lachnospirales > Lachnospiraceae > Acetatifactor. Next base: position 11,056 of record JAIDDH010000119.1, on the reverse strand, counting down.
GTATTCAAAATAGATATCGTCCGACTGCACACAGGCCAGATAGGCAATGAAATTCGCCTCATCCTCATAAATAAATCCCTTCAGATGAGCCAGCTCGTGACACATGGAAGCAGGCTGATTCATCACATACGCCACCCGATTATAATTGGCCTCCATAGAAAAAGGGAAATACCATCCCAGCATATTCTGCTGACACATAAAATCCGAAAAGAACAAAGGCTTCGGTCTGGGATAATAGCCTCTCAGCCTGCCGTAATCCGCCCCCAGATGCTCCATTTCCTGACAGGCTTTCTTCTGCAGAGCCGAATCGTCACCCGGATAGATGATATCGCCCCGTTCGTCCCTCAGGACCTCTCCGGACAGCCGATTGCACTGGGACGCCACAAAATTGCGCACTGACAAAAGTTCCTCCAGAGAATATTCCCCGGGCGCTCCCCCCAGATACTGTTGTGAGAAAGGGGTGACATGATAGAGCATGGAACAATTCAACGTCATAATCAGACACACGCACACAAGCACCCAGGCACAGAAACGTAAATACAATCTGGCAAAGGAATGCCAAGACAAAAACAGCACAGACACTGCCGTAAATACCGCCACTAGAATCAATACAATCCCCAGTATCAGCATCCACTCTCCGACAGAAAAGGGAAAAATCCCCATCAATCTTCCATAAGTGTTTGTCCACAGTGGAAAAACATATGTAACATAGGCATCGCAAAATGCAGTGCTGCTCCATGCCAGTATATTGAGCAGCACTGTCAAAATCGCAATACTTAAGTATAATACAGCTCTACGCTTTTGCGCCATCCTTCTTCACCTTAATCTTGGACTTTTTCCAGATATTGGTCTTATACAACACAAACCATATCGCAGAACAGATACCGTTGCTGACTACGACGGAATACCAGACACTGCGCACTCCCATATGGAGAATCGTCTCGCAGAACCACAGCGTCAGAAAACGGAACACCCACAGTCTCGCGGCATCGATTGTCATAGTGACCTCCGTATGACCCGTGCCCTGAAACAAGCCCGTGGTAGCATTGTAGACTCCGTTGGTAAAGCACCAGAATGCCATGATACTCAGGAAATCCGCCGCCATGGCCACCACTTCGGCATCATCCGAAAAGATACTCACGATGCCCGTCGAAATCACATCCCTTGATAAAATCATACCACCTATAAACAAAAATACAACCGCAATTTTCATGGACAGCAGATAACCTTCCCGGGCGCGCTCCATCTGCTTTGCCCCCATATTCTGTCCGACGATTGTAGCCACAGCCGACCCGATGGCATTGCTGGGCATAGTGATCAGACCATTTATCTTGTTTCCAATGCCATAGGCCGCCATAGCCTGATCACCGTAAACATACACATTCCTGCTCATAAGCAGAAATCCAAGCTGCATGGTACTTCCTCCGACAGCCGTAGGCAGACCGATGCGCAGAATCAGTTTAATATCCTCCCATTTAAACCGGATATGGCGCACATCCAGATGTACCGCATCGCTGCGCCTGCAGAGCAGACAGAACGCCATCACGGCGGGCGGTACCTTCGCCAGCAGCGTGGCGGCAGCCGCACCTGCGGTTCCCATATTCATGCCCACCATAAACAACGGATCCAAAATCATATTCAACAGAATGCCGCCTAAATTCAGAAGCATGGGGCGCACCGTGTCCCCCTGCGCCTGATTCACAGCCGAGAAAATATTCACCATATACAGAAACGGCATATCCCACACCACAATGCGCAGATAGGTACAGGCGTGATGATATGTATCTCCGTCTGCTCCCAGCCAGCTCACAATACCCGGCGTTATGAAAAATACCACAGCGGCACAAACCAGCGAAAATCCCATCGCACAGGCAAAAATCTGATTGGCCATGCTCTTGGCATGTTCCTTCTCCCCTCCGCCGATATATTGAGCGATAAGCACGGAACCCGCCACCGTAATACCCGTTCCGAAATTGATAATGATATTCTGTACCGGCGTCACCAGATTGATTGCAGCCAGCTCATTAGTTCCTATCTTCCCCAGCCAATAGGTGTCCGTCAGATTGTACATCGTCTGCAAAAAACTGTTGATTACCACCGGTACAGCCAGTGACAAAATTGCCTGCAGCATATTTCCCTTCAGAATCAGTTCCTGATTAAATTTTTTTCCTGTCTTCATAGCACAGCTCCCTTCTTAAAATAGTGTATAACAAAAAGACAGCGGTTTCCGCTATAAATTTACTCATTTTAGCAGAAACCACTGTCTTTTTGATGTATTTACTATTTAAAAGAGTTTCTTTCCGTCAACCTCTGCAGCATCAGCATATTCTTCCCAGATATTGCAGAACCATGTCTTGCCCTGATTGAAAACAATCTCATTGCCATTCTCATCATAATAATGATTGGCATCATAGTCGCTGTCATGCTTCCAGGTAGCTTTGATCATCTTGCCGTTGGTAAATACATAGGCGTCACCCGAACCATGTACAGCAAAGGCCAAATAATCATGGTCATCTCTCACTTCACCGTGACAAACCTTGAATACCACATTGGATACCGTAAGCTGCTCGCCAGTCAGCTCATCAATCTGCTTGTCGCCGTACTGAGAGCGATAGTACAGATTATCTGTCTCATTGTAGGTGAAGCATGCTCCGTTTGAGCTGTAGCCGCCCTTGTTGCTCTGGCTTCCGCCGGGACGAATCTCCAGCGCATCAGGGTACTCCGCATACTCTGCCCTGCAGTCATTGGCAAACTGGAAAGCCGCATAGTCTCTGCCCAGTTTGTCAAAACGCCCGGAATCCTTGTAAGTCTTGCCATAACCCTTGGTCTCCACACCTGCCGGATAACCTTTCACGGAGTTTTCGGGAGCATCGGTACCATCGTTGGGACTTGCCTCCTTGAGCCACATATATGCAGTGAACTCTAAGGCATAACCGCCGCTCCTTCTGTCCTTTCTTCTTGAAAAGGCGGGCTCATAAGGGCTGGAAATACCACCCACCGACTGAGAAATATTGTCCACTCTGCTGGAATTGAGCAGCTCCTGAACATAAGGAACTGCCAGCCCCCAGTGACAATAAATAGCGTCCAGCGCCATGGCTTCATACACAAAATAGTCACGGCTGCTGCGGATGGGCCCGATATAGGTCAAATCATCATAATCCTCAACCACCGCCATCAGACGGGTGATACGTCCCTCCACGGGAGCCTCATAGATAATGCTGGCCTTAGAAAGACCGTGCTGCGGCATAGCGGGAGGATTGTTGGGCACCATGATTGCCAGAGGTCTTCTCTGGACAACATCGGCATCCTTCCACTCACCGGTGAGATAGCTCTGCATCTGACCGTTTACCTCGGTTCTCTCGCTGATCACAGAAAATTCCTTATCCGGCTCTTCAGAAGAACTCTCCACCTCGCTAGTAGTAGGCACAGTGGAAGATTCCTCCGGCTGAATCTCCTGAATAATCGGGCTATCTGCAGGTGTTCCGCAGGCAGTCAGCATACAGGCCGCAGCTATAACTGCTGCAATGATCTGTTTTGTCTTGAAATTCTTCATCTTCATGAGATAATCCTTTCGTAGAAATTCTTTGATTTAAAACTCCACTTCCTATTTTATAATCAATTGGAGGATTTGTCCATTTAAAATATCTTAATTTTCTCTATTTCCAATAAAAACCAGTTTTTATACATTATTCCTATATTATTCCTGCACTGCTATTCCTACACTGCGCTCTATTTTATTTTTTCCAATTCCTCCCTCATCCAGTCCAGTTCACGCTTGGTATATACTTTCTCTGTAATGTCGGAAATCGCATGGCCGACCATATACTTGATGGCATACTCATCAACACCACACTTTTTGGCAGCCGTGACAAAATGCGTCCGACCGTCATGAGGTCTGTGCAGGGGATTCAGTTTGAGCTCATCCCGGACTTTGATAAATCCCGTTTGATAGCGGTCATAGGTAAGCATGGTACTCTTCCGATTTCTTGCGGGATTCGTACAGTTAAACAGATACTTGCTTCCGATAGATTCCGCCTCTTTATATTTTCGCACCACCAGCGGCCTTATCCTGGAATGAATCGGCACCACCCGATCCGTGCCGGCTTCTGTCTTAATCCCGCCTTTGAAAGTCCACTCCTCAAGATTGATATTCTTCAGCTCAAGCAGACTTATTTCCTGAGGTCTCCATCCGGAATAGCATTGAATTAAAATCACATCAACATAACATTTGTCATCCACATGCTCCCAGAGTAATTTCATCTCTTCGTCCGTAAAGGCAATATGACTTCTCTTTACGGTCACTATCTCTTTGAGAACCTCATCGGGAAGATGAAAACTTCTCGCATAATTCCGATCCACAATTTCATATTCCACTGCATAATCCAACATAAGGTTAAACAAAGACTTTATCTTATTCTTTGTGCTGGCACGGGGATGCTGCTCCCTGCCTCTGACAACTGCCACTCCCTCCTCCATACAGGCTTTGACATGACGGGCTCTTACATCTGCCACACGCATATCATATACGGAGGAACAATAACTCCAGGCAAGCGCGACCGCCTGAGCGCTCGCGTCAGACTTCAATGTCTTGAAATATTCGGGTGACCACTTTCCGTACAGCTCTTTTACCGTGATGGCAGATTCCATGTCATACGGATTCCGGTTGTATTCCGCCAGAGCTGCATAAGCATCACTGTATGTGGGAAAATACGCCTGCGGTTTCAGAGGTTTGCAGATTGGCCGACCTGCAGAAGTCTTGCCGACCGTCACCATTACCCGGAATGGATTTCTGAGATTGCGATTCTTGATTTCACTGATCTGACCGAAACCATTGGGCAGACGCCTGTGCCTGTTTGCCGGTCTGTAAGGCTTTCTTGGCTTAATATCCGGCTGCATCGGATAACCGCAATGGGGACAGTGTAAAGCCTTATCGCTTACCTGCAATTTACATTCAGGACATTTTATCAGCATGATCCTCACCTCCGTGTTGCTTTGTCATCAGTAATCATATCTGTGGATATTAAAATTGTCAATCCGTCCCGACAGAAGGAAATGTAATGGAACACATAAGCTGGTATTCGTGTAGCCATTACCAATTACGGAAACCAAAAGCCAAACTCCCTCTTGCCAAAGAGCCGCTTTACCCTTATACTGATTTTGCAGGTGGAGTTCGAACTGCCCTGGGACAGGAGTAGCTATGGCACTAAAGAAACCAATTAAGAAGTTCCAAGACTTAAATTTATCGGATGCTTATCTGTTTGCCGCCACTCTGGAAGATGCAGAAACCTGCCGCATAACTCTGGAAATTCTGCTGGGCATAAAAGTTGACAGTGTAACCGTTCATGCGGAACACACAATATTGTTCAACAGAGATTACCGGAGCATTCGGCTTGACATCTACTTACAGGATGAGGCCTACAACAGCTATAACGTAGAGATGCAGGTTGAGAATGAGGGAAACCTTCCAAAGCGCAGCCGTTACCATCAGGCTGAAATGGATGTGATAAGCATGCCACCGGGCAGCAGTTTCAATGACCTGAGACCCAATTACGTGGTATTTATTTGTTGCTTTGACCCATTCGGAGATGGCCTTTATCGTTATACATTCACCAACAGATGCGCAGAGACCGGCTCAGAATTGGGTGATGGTACCGCCAAAATTTTTTTAAACACCAGAGGTACAAATGCGGAAAATATACCTACAGAGCTGATACATTTTTTGGAATATGTGGAAAATAGTACGGAAGAATGTGTGGCAAAACAAGATGACTATGTCATCCGTCGTATTCACCAGCGAGTAACAAGCATCAAAGAAAACCGAAGATGGGAGCAAAAGTATATGCGATTTGAAGAACTCCTGCAAAAAGAATATAAAGAAGGACTCCGGGCAGGACATGACGAAGGACTTCAAGAGGGGCTCCGGGCAGGACATAATGAGGGACTTCAAGAAGGACTCCAGACAATGCTGCTCCTTACACAGAAGCTTTTGGAAAACGGCGAAGCTGATAAGATTCCCTTGCTCTCAAACAATGATTTTCTGAAAGAACTGTGCAATAAGTACGGCATATCTTCCGAAGTCACGCAACACATCTGATTTTTTCTTTATCTTATCCTATTGCCTGTCAGGCATTGGGAATTCTGCAATATTCATTTTCATAATTTCAGCAACTATAAACAAACATGGATAGCATGGCACACGAATTCCGCCTGCAAATTTACGCTTATTTTCTATATCTAATTCTTAGTATTTCTTGATATCTATAATGATCCTATATATCTATTATGTTCTTTAAATTCCTTGCTTACTCCTACACTATGGCGGATTATCCCTCTAAAACATTACTTTTCCAAATTCTAATATAAAAATTAGCTCAGTATGGTGTGGGTGTAGTGTACATGTTTGTACATACATAAGCATCATGAGAAACCAAAACAAACAATAAAAAGAGGAGGAAAAAAGAAATGTTTGAGCAATTGAACATGACAAACAAGCTGAAGCGGCAAATAAGCAAAGTAGTTTCCATTGCGTTGTGTGCCGCGATGCTTGTGACGGCGCTTCCGGCAGATTTGCTGGGAGGGGTCGCGAGTGTGAAGGCGGCTGATGTGGAAGCGTCAAAATGGGTAGGCGGCACAGCTGACACAACTTGGTCAGCTGATAACAAGCGTACTACCACATGGGATTTCACGGCAATAGCAAGTGCTGATGATACGCCGTCGAGCAACCAAATATTACAGACTGGTGACTTTTTAAGAGGGATTAAAGCTGTAGTAGGAGGGAAAGGTGTAGACTATTTAAGCAAAAACAAGAATGTGCTTTCATTTAATAGGGCTGGTTATTTCAGTGTATTATATGATGGAACACTTGCTATTCCTTTGCAGGCCGAAACTACATCTGTAGACGTAACGATTCAATGCAACAATAACACCTCGAGCAGAGCGGTTGTTATTGGCAATGGAACAAATGCAAGAAAAGTATATCTAACAAATGGCGCCGAAGATGATAAAAAGGATGAAGCATCTCTTAGTAAAGATAGTCCATACACATATACAGGAACATTTGATGTAGCAACATATAAGTCCACAATAGATAACAAAGCATGGTTGCAGCTGTCCGTAATAGCCAGTGACTCAAATACTGGGGAAGCTAAAATTGAGAAAATTTCTATTGTTGAGACCAAGTCCGCTGGTAGCACTCCTACTAAGCCCGTCGTTTCTGGTGGCGATGTAAGTAACGGTGATGTAAGTGACGGTGATGTAAGTGACGGCGATGTATATGGTGGCGATGGCGACGATGACGGTCTTATCAAGCCCGGTAAAGTAGGGGATAAGACTTGGGAATTCAATGCATCAAAAGCAGGAGCTGAAGCAGCAGTTAAGATTGAGGGAGACAAGGGCAAATATGCCGGTCTTGCAATTGATGCAACAGCAGCGGGTGCAAAATTTGAGGTAAGAAACCAGCAGTGGGCAATATTCAGTAAGGGAGCTATTATTAAAGTTCCTGTAGATGGAGCCTGCGAAATCACGGTAGTTGGTTATACTGGTTCTGAATACACAGTTAATGGTGAAGCTGGAAAAGAGACACAGACCTTTACCTATCAGGGCAAAGCCGGATATGTGAATGTTGTTGCTGGCAGCGGCAATTACTATATTGATTCCATTTCGGTAAAACATATTGCTGCAGAAGAGTATTTGGAAGAGGGCAACTATGTATTTTATGTGTCTGATGTCGGTGGAACTGACCTCGGTAAAAGTGAAGAGAATGTAAAAGCAATCAAAGGCTTAACTCTTGAAGGAACATTTGGCGATTTCGGAAATCACGGCTTTAAGGCTACCAGTGCAGATGCGGCATTTGTATTGAATCTGTCGGATTCAGCTACAATCGTGATAACAACCTGTTGCTATGGGCAGGGTAATGTAACAAGCACCAGTGGTACTGTTACCAGCGTGGATGTCGGAGAGGAAGGTAAGTCCGGCAAAGAATACACAATCAAGGGTGCAAGCGGAAAGACCACCGTATCCCTCGGTGCAGGTGCTTATATTCATAGTATTTCTGTTACTTATAACAAGAACATTACGCTCGACACCACCAAGCCCGATGTATGGGATTTCGGTGCAATGGAAGTAAAAGGCGCCAACAACCTGTTGACTGTTGATATTATTAACGGTCTTTATCCGGAAGGCACAAAGGCTGGAGATACAAATGTTACTATTTCCTCCTTTGAGGCAAAGGATTCTAATGGTGTTGTTGCAATTAAATTTGTGACTGACAAGAGCAATCACAGAATTCGTACTACTAATAAAGCAATTACCAGATATGATGACAAGAGCAAGAACGGTGCAAACAACACTACTTATGACGGATTCTTGTATTCCAATAATACAAGTACTGCAGACTCTGTAGCAAACAGTCTAAACAGGGTATCAGCAGAAGCCGGCAGAGCAGATCATCTGGATATCTATCTGTATGAGGGCGATACGCTGACCTGTATGCTGGGTTCCAATTCTAACCCTGCAAACTATAAGTTATATGACCCGGACAGCGCTGAGTTTGCAGAGTTTGATTTCACGAATACTTATGGCGTGGAAGCTGCTGTATTCCATGCGGCAGGCGAGGGCTGGTATCAGCTTTACTGTACAGATGAGAAACTGGTATGTGCAAGAATCACCAGAGAGCATGCTCCTAAGGTTGCAGTATCCGGTTCTATCGATGTTACAAAGGCAGATGGTATTCCTGCTGGCTATGGCGTAATCTACACCAATGTAGAAACCGGCAAGAAGACAGAGATGAAAGTAGCGGACGGCAAATACACCGGCATAGTGCCCGGCGGTTATTCCTATAAGGTATCCTTGAAAGATGCCAACGGATATGTTGTCAGAGGCGGCAAGGATCTTAAGGTTGGAACTGACAAAGAGGCCGTTGAAAACAATCTGACCATTGAAACAGTTGATCAGAAGACCATCTCCGGTAAGGTGACAGGATTGACTGATGCAGAGTTGACAAAGGTTAAATTTGTTTTTGAGATTCCTGAGGGATATGTATTTGAGCCCCAGATTACTTTAACCGGCGATTCCTATACCTTGAAGGTTGAGGACGGCGTTACTTATAAAGTAACGGCTCTGGATGTAAATGATTCCACCCTGAAGACCACAGAAGTATCTGCTAAAGACACAGATAAGACAGCAGATATCGTATTTGAGAAGAAGACGACCTATGCAGTGACCTTGAAGATCACTGGCGTTGAGGATTCTTCCAAGGCTGTGGTGACATTCACCAACGTGGATGAGAAATACACTGACGGAAAGACACCTTACACTTATACATTTGAGGATTTAACTAAAATCCAGTTAAGAGACGGCAGATACAGTGTTAAGGTTGCAGGATTGGGCAACTATGCTGTAGCACAGGGTGTCACACCCAATGTAAATGTAAACGGCGCGGCAATATCAGACGCACCGGTTCCTTTCAGTAAGCTCAGTGGTTGGGATTTTGCTAAGCTGAATGATGTAATTGACATCGAGACTATTGATGGTGTCAACTATTATGCAGGACTTGTTTTGACGCCCACTGAGCCAGACAAAGATAACAAAGTTTCCAATGTAGCCAAGAATAAGACTTATCTCCTCGGAAACAGCGGTACTAAGGTTACCGTACCGGGATTAAAAGAGGGAGATAGAGTTACTGTTACCTATTGCTATCAGGCAGCATTTACGTTTGGTGAAGGTGACGTGGTATCAGAAGTATACGAAACCGGCTCCGGTTCTACCAGTACATTTGAGTCTCAAGTATACACCATGAAGGCCGACGGCGATCTGGTGATCTCCAATACAACAGGTCAAATCGAGTATGAAAATAAAGAAGGTAAGAAATATTATGCCACACAGACTTACCTCTGCTCCATCGATGTACTGGCTAAGGCTGATCAGGTGCCTTATGCTGCAACGATTACTGTAGGTAAAGACAAGACTTATAAGACCATCAATGAGGCTCTTGCAGCTGTAAGAAAGATGATCAGAACCGACAATCAGAAGGTTACCATTGAGATCGATCCCGGTGACTACGAGGAGATGCTTGTCCTCGATACACCGAATGTAACCCTGAAGAATGCATCTGCAACACCCAGCATCAAGCTGAAGGATAAGGGGGTTAATATCGATGACAATGCAGTTCGTGTGACATGGTACTATGGTCACGGATATACCTACTATAGTATGGATACCGACTGCAAGTACAATGCAGACCTGCTCGCAGCCAACAAATTGAACGGCTATGCAAGCTTTAAGAATCCCGGTTCCGGTACTACCAACGGCAGCTACTGGAACGCAACTGTAGTAGTTACCGCTGACAAAGTCAGCGCAGAAGGTATTATCTTCGAGAACTCCTTCAACCAGTATATGTCCAAGAAGGCAGCAGAAGATGTGATTGAGAAGCAGAGCGGCGCTAAAGAACTTGCTGGTCAGCCCAGAGCCAAGATGGAAGCAGGCGACACCACCGTTCAGAATAAGGCATATGTGGAGCGTGCAGCAGCTCTCGCAATTTATAACAACCAAAAAGAAATTTATTTTGACAACTGTAAATTCATTGGTCGTCAGGATACTCTGTACGGCGGCACCGGTGTGACGGCAGCATTCTATAACTGCTCCGTTTACGGCGGCACAGACTACATCTTCGGCGGCATGACCGCAGTGTTTGCGAAGTGTGACCTGGTGTTCAACACCATGGAGGACAACAATGATGTAGGCTACATCACTGCAGCTCAGACTCCTGAAAATCAGAGAGGTTTGTTGATGTGGAACTGTACCGTAACCTCCACCACACCCGGTGAGGATACGGCATCCAAGAATACCTCCAAGGCAGGTTATCTCGGACGTCCTTGGCAGGCTAAAACCGGTGAGGCAGTCTTCTATGAGACCATCGTAGAAGCAACCTGTGCAGAGTACTATAAGGCAAGCGCTTCCCTGATTCAGCCTGTAGGCTGGAACAGCAGCTTGGGCGGAGAATCCGTACTGAGCCAGGAGTACAATACCCATGAGTGGGCAATGGATGTAACGACAGGCA
>JAIDDH010000118.1 GCA_029055435.1 Acetatifactor sp. | reverse complement strand
TCAGCAAACCATGTAATTCGATTATGTATTCTATCTTTTCCACCTGTTAAAACTTTTGATTTACATGTTTTTATATAAATGATTTCCTTCTCATATATATAATAATCAGTATCTATTTCAAGATGTTCTAAACTATAATAAGATGGAAACCCACTTGATTTTCGTATAGTCTTATCTTCTATGCCTTGTAATATTTTTTCTTTTGCTTCAGCCTCGGTTTTATCAACAATATCAATATAAACAATAGGTGATAATAACCCTTTTAAATCCACTGGTTCAACCCTTATTGGAATTATACGTCTTTCGTTTGACTCAATTTGTTCTGCCAACTTTGATGTCCACTCTGCTTCGCACCATTTAGATTTTAAATAATTTTGTGATAAAATCACTATTAATCTTTTACATTCCAATAAGGCCTCATTAATTTTTGATACAAAATTATCTCCTGGTCTAAAATCCCAAGCTTGTATTGTTACAGTATAATTACTACTCTCCAATGTTTCAGCAACCCAAGTTGCAAAATTCAAATCTGTTCCTGTATAACTCACAAAAAAATCTTTCATAAATTACACCTCTCATTAGCCGCCTATTTGCATATGCGATTTTATCATAAATATTATTACGATAAATAAAAATTTCACATTTAAGCCTTTTCTTTTACATCATTCAATATGAATTTTGCTTTATCAACATTGACTCCAGGTATATACTTATTTAAATATTCTTCAATTGTCATACTTCTACTATTTATTTGAATTTGAATTTCTTCATCTTTTGCAAATTCCCCTTTTGTTAATTCATTTATAAATATACCTATAGCAGCTTGTTGCTCTTTATTCATCTTATCCAGTAACTCTATTAATTCACTTGCTTTACTAATACGCTCTATTGTACGACTGGCCAATTCATTAGCGTCAATTTTTTCACCTCTTTTTATTGCCATATTTTCTTGCCCTTGTTCAAATTGAAGGCGAATTGCTTCTTGCATTAATTTGTGTTGTCTTTCCTCATTTAGCTCTGTAAAAATCTCAATTAACCACTTTATATTTCCTGAATTTATATTCATAATTTGTATGATCCTTTCACCAAATAAAACTGATAATTTATTTACTTAACAATTTTATTGATATCTCAAATCTTTTCATACGGATATTCTGTTAATCTACTGCGATTCACTCAAATCACACTATGTATAATATCATAACGGTTGTTTGATTTCTATATTTTTACATACAATTTATAAAAACCATAAAAAATAGGCACACCAGACTTTTACATCCGATATGCCTATTAATTATTTATGCTTTCTTTTTATTCAGAAAATCATTTACAAAAGCCTCATGCTGGTCTCTACGCTCTTGTTGATTTTGCTTTTCACGTTCAATGCGCTCCTGGCTTGTTCACGTTCCTGTTTTGTTCTGTAATCTACATGCTTATCATCCATATATTTGTCCAATAAATGTCCGTATTTATTTTCTGCCATTGTTTAAAATCCTCCTTAAAATTAATATGATTGTACTTCAAATCTTAACAACGCATCGTATACCTTCTTCGGTACCGTATTTTTATATTTATCAGCCATAATCAGTATATCAGCCTGTTTATGCCTTTTGTATTCCTCAAATGCTTCTTCAGGTGTCCTCCAATAGGACAGCTTGATTACCTCATCATGCCCATATGGTTTGATTTCTCCATAAATCACACATAAACGAACTTTCGTATGCTTCATCACCTTTTGATTACCTGACAAATTAAAAAGTCCAGAACACTCTATTTTCAAGGTTTCTGGACTTCTCTATAATAGCGAGAGGGGGATTTGAACCCTCGACACTACGGGTATGAACCGTATGCTCTAGCCAACTGAGCTATCTCGCCATATATCACCGGCCGTAACCGGAGTGGAAGTTATAGGGCTCGAACCTATGACCCTCTGCTTGTAAGGCAGATGCTCTCCCAGCTGAGCTAAACTTCCATTTGTCGGCTGTCATAACTGCCATAGGCCACAACCGACTTTGTTAGTATACAATGCACGTCTCGCTTTGTCAAGTTTTTTTTACAGGAAATGTCAGCTCGGTTCTTCCCGAGATTTTTTTCATAACTGTCAGACTTTTACCTCTGCATATTATCCCGCATAGGGAAGCATCTCAAAATACTCATATTCGCTGATGCCGTCAATATAGAGCTGCCACTCATCCTCGCGGCGCTCATAATGAATTTCCCCCGCCACTGATTTGCCTGAAGCATCTATCCCCTCAAACCACGCGGTACCTGCATTGTCCGTAGCCGTAACGGAAATCTTTGATCCCGACGGCAATGTTGTCTCCTGCTCGTCCATCTTCACCGGGAGCGCCTTTATGGTGACAAGTCCTCCTCCCCCTCCCTGATGGGGCTGTATTGAATACACATTGTCCAGGGCCGTAAACACACCTTCCTCACTGAGCTCATAGCGCATCTGTGAGGAATAAGTCCCCAGAATATCCAGTGAAAAGAGCAGATTCATTTCCTTCGGGTTCATATTTTTTCCGTCTATTCTCGCCCAGATGCTATCCGTCTGTACTGCGCCCTCCGCTGTCAGCTCGCAAACATAAGTCTCATAATCATCCGATGCCCAGTCAACCGTATAAACCAGAAAATTCCGGCCATTTGCCCGACGCATCAGATAGGCCTGCGTCATGTACACATGCTCACCAAGCTTCTGTTCTTTACCGTTTACGTGAAGATAAGTTTCCTCCATATATTCCCCGGTCTGACGATACTCTATGCTCACACGGTAAGTACCTTCTCTATCCGCAACCTCGCACTCTGCGGGAAGCATCCTGATATACTCTCCCGACACATCAAGGTACTCCGGCTTCATATACTCCGCCACTTCCTCATAGGGAACACACACGATAATACTGCCCGATGAATAAGGCCCTATTGCATAGGGAGAAAAGGTAAATTCAATTCCTGCGGCATCCAGATACCAATCGGTATTCTCCCAATTTTCTTTCACATAGGACTCATAGTCCTCATACAACTCGTCCTGCCTCTTGCCGAGCTCCGCAATCACAAACTCCAGCGTCTTGTCCATAAAACCGGCCGCATCGTCTGCCAATCGGGAAAGTTCCAATTCCAGTCCACTCTCCAAATCAATGGTCGCGCCTCCTATCCAGCTGTTGTTATGGGCGCCGCCGGAATAATCATATCCCAGGCACTTCACACTGAGCACCTTTGTATCCAGACGCGCTATCTCATAAGTGGTGACTGACACATAATTAGCAAACCATCCTTGATCCTTTACAAATTCGTACTGCTCCTGCGCCATCTCCGCATAATCATCCACAGTTCTCTCCATAGCCTCATCGCTGACATAAAACAGCCGTTTTACAGTCTCTGCTGCTTTCTCATATCCGATGCCGTCCAATGTTATATTATCCTGCTCAAGCTCGGACAGCAGAACCTCTCCATCCTCCGTATAGCGTAATAAATGCCTGTTCTCGACCTTTACGATGGGAAGAGCGGCTGTCTGATCGGTCTGCGTCTGTTCTGCATCCGATTCTCTCCCTGCAGAACTCTCCTGCAGCTCTGACGAACTGTTTTTATTCGCATTATCCGGATTGCTGTTACTATGGCCACATGCCGAAAGAAACAGCATACCGATTAAAGCAAACGCAATTAATTTCTTCATGATTCTCTCCTCCATACGCTTTACGCACACTTTTCTTATTTTACATTCAGCTTATCCTACATTTTCTCCGGCGCAGAGAAGCCCAGCACATCGATGCAGGTCTCCAGCACATCCCTTGTCAGCACCAGCAACGCGATAAGCCCGCTCTTTCTGGCTGAATTCTCCTCGCCGAGAATCTTGGTCTCATGGTAAAAATGATTGAAGGCATTGGCCAGGTCGTAGATATAGGCGCACACCTTGTGGGGCGCAAGCTCCTCACAGGCCGCTGTCATCATGGCATTAAACTGTGCAATCTGCATCATCAAAGCCTTCTCGGACTCACTTTCCGCAGCGCGCAGCACGGCCTCCGCCGGATTGCCTCCCTGCTCCTTATACTTTGCAAGAATCGACTTAATCCGCACAATCGTATACAGAATATAAGGCCCGGTATCGCCCTCAAAGGAGGTAAAGCGCTCGATATCAAACACATAATCCTTGGAAGCCTGATTGGAGAGGTCTCCATATTTCAAAGCGGCCACCGCAATCAGGCGCGCAGTCTTCTCCGCCTCCTCCGCAGGCATCTCGCGGTTCTCCGTGATTTTCCGATGCATCTCATCCACGGTATCCTGAATCAGATGTTCCAGACGCATCACTCCGCCGTCCCGGGTCTTAAAGGGCTTTCCATCCTTGCCGTTCATGGTTCCGAAACCGATCCACTGCAGCTTCGTATCAGCTGTCACCAGCTTCGTCTTGCGGGCGCAACGGAATACCTGCTGAAAATACAGTTCCTGCCTCTTGTCCGTCACATAGATAATCTCATTGGGATGAAGCTTGTTCATGCGATCCAGAATCGTGGCCAGATCCGTGGTATTATAGAGGGCTGCTCCGTCAGATTTCAGGATCATGCAGGGCGGAATCTCTTTTGTGTCCGTCTCCTCCTTCACATCCACCACAAGAGCGCCGTCGCTGAGATAGGCATAGCCCTCCTCCTTCATATAATCCACCATGTCGGGAATCAGATCCTGCACATCGGACTCACCCTTCCAGAGATCGAACTCCACATTCAGCCCGTCGTAATTGCGCTTTAAATCAGCCACGGAGACATTCAGAATATGCTGCCAGATGGCCCGATAGCCCCTGATGCCGCTCTGGATTTTGAAGGTACATTCCATGGCTTTCGCCTTATACTCCGCATCCTCCTTGGAGCGCGCGCTGGCCGCAGGATACATTTCCTCCAGCTCTCCTATGGTAAAAGGCGCCTCCTGAGGGTACTCGCCCGTATAGCTTTCATCAAAATACACCAAATCCGGCTTCCGCTCCTGTAATTCCGCCGTTACAAGCCCCATCTGCAGGCCCCAGTCCCCCAGATGCACATCGCCGATGACCTCATGACCGCAATAGCGCAGAATGCGCTTGATGCTCTCCCCGATCACCGCCGAGCGCAGATGCCCTACATGCAGCGCCTTGGCGATATTGGGGCCGCCGTAGTCGATGACAATCTTTGCAGGATTTCCGGGCATGTCCAGGCCAAACTTTGCATCCCGCTCCATGTCGCCGATATAGTCTGCCAAAAATTTTTCGGAGAGCTTCAGATTCAGGAAGCCGGGAGCCACCGCCACCACTTCCGCGAAAGTATCGCTGCCCTGAAGTTTCTCAGCCACTGCCTCCGCGATCATGATAGGAGCCTTCTTATACTGTTTTGCACCGGCCATCGCGCCATTGCACTGGTATTCACACAGATCGGGGCGATTGGAGACCGTCACTCTGCCCAGGGCCGCGTCATATCCGGCCGCCGCAAAAGCCTCCCCCATCTTCTCCGATAGTACATCCAATAGTTTTTTCATATCAATCTGTCCCTTTCTCTATCCCGTGACAGCACTGTGATATCAAATCTGTCCCGGCCAAATTTTTCGATACTGATACCACATTACTATAGTATAGTTTCTCAAAATTTGCAATATAGGGCTTAATTCAAACTCAAAATCCAGTCTCAAAATCACTGTTTTAAGATGCTGAAGTCCGCTTTGTCGGCCAATTCCTGCAAATCCTCCTTGGTCATTCCGTCAACGCTGCCGGCCAGCACATTCACGGCAATAAAGCAGTTCTCATAGTCCGCAAAAATCAATGCTTTATTCGCGCCAAGCTCCAGCAGCACCGGCTCCCCGCAGGCCGATACATACTGCCATTCCGTGTAGTCCTCCACCTGGCCGATATTCAGCGCCACCTCGTCAAAGGTTCCCTTCACGACCCGCCTGAACTGAAAACCTGCGTTTCCACATCCCCTCAAATCCACATCGCCGTCAAGCTGAAAGCTTCCGTCCTCATAAATATAACCCGTGTACCCGCGGCACTCCTCTGCCAGAAAGCTTCCGCCCACACGGTCTTCCAACTCATCCGGCTCGACGACATCTATTCTGGTATGCAGCTTCAATCCATACTTCTGCACGATTTCATCCAGCTTTTCGCCCATTTCCATGGAATACACACGATATTGAGACCAATCCTCCCTGCCCTCCACCGCAAAGATTCCATTTCCCAGCGCATCCAATATGCTGTGATCCGTATTGTAATGTGCCAGAAACTCATTCCATTCCCTGAGTGCCTCCATTTCCGAGCTTCCCTGATACCCGGATAACGCAATGGTCATATAGGCAGAATCAATCACATAATCCGTATAATCGCTGCCAGCAGTATGGCCGGTATCGTCGGGATAGTCATGATAATCATTATTCCCATCGGGCACCAAAAGATTACGCAGGCCAAACCAATTACCTGCCATGACGCCCGCAGGCAGCGCCAGAAGCACACAGATACACGCGGCGGCCGCAGCGCCAAAAGCTGCAAACCCGACTCCCGCAGGCCTCCTTTTCCGCTCGCAGTTTTTCCGCTCACGTCTCTCCTGCACATCCCCTTCCTGCTCCGTCATGTCCAGAAATCGATCGTCCACATACTGGAACGCCTCGATCATTTTTCTGTATCTCCCGCCATCACTCACAGTGCCACCCCCTCCTTCTCAAAGCAGGCGCGCAGCCGCTTCCTTGTCTTGGACAGCAGATATTTGACCTGACGCTCGGAGAGAGAATACTGTTTTGCCAACTCGCTGATGGAACAGGCATAGTAATACCTCGCCAGAAAGACAGCGCAGCTTCTGTTGTCCAGTGTCTCCAGAAATCGGTTCAGCACTCTGCCGACCTCCCTGGCCTCCCACAAATTCTCTATATCATGCTGTCTGTCAGGGATACATTCCTCCATCTCCACAAATAATGCCTGCCGCTTACCCGCATTGAGATAGTCCAGACGGTCAAAGGAGAGATTTCTGGCGATGCGCGACAAAAAATGTTTGAAATTGTCGGGTCTCGTGGGAGGAATGGCTTTCCATGCTCCCATATATGTATCATTCACGATCTCCTCCGTATCACAGAGGCTGCGAAGGATATTATAGACCACCCGCTTCAAAAACGCGCCGTATTTCCTCTCTGTCTCCTGAATCGCCGCCTCTGACCGCGCAAAATACAGCTCGACAATCTCAGAATCCTCCATCGCTATGTCCTCCTCGTCAAAGCTTCGACAGCTCCGCATTCACCCCTATACTTATATAGTCGGAAAAAATCTGCCCCGGGACAAATTATTTTCTGGAAAAAGCGCAGCCACAATAGTCCTGCCTATACAGCTCATACTCGGCAGAGAGCTGAATGGATCGCTTGTAGCCGTCCTTTTTCTTAAAATCCGACGGCAGCCAACTGACGCCATATTCCTCCGCCAGAACCTGTCCAATCTCATTAATTTTAGAGGCATTTTTAAGCGGACTGATGGTGAGTGTGGTGGCAAAATAATCATATCCGCCTGCCGCAGCCCGTCTTGCCGTCTCCCCAAGGCGCAGCTCAAAGCAACGAAAACAGCGCCCACCACCCTCGGGACAATCCTCGTATCCCCGCGCCGCCTCCAGAAAGCGCCGGGGCTCATAATCCCCTTCCACAATCTCTATGGGATATCCCATCCCCTTTGCATTGTAGGCCTCAATCAGACGCTTCTGCTCCGCCGCCCGATGGCGGTATTCCGGCTCTGCAGATATATTGGGATTAAAATAGAACACCGTGATGCGAAAATATGTACATAAATACTCCATGCAGTAGCTGCTGCATGGCGCGCAGCAGCTGTGAAGCAGGAGACGGGGCGGGTCAGCCGCACCATTCTCCAGAGTAGACAGTATTTTTTCCAGTTCTCTTTGATAATTGCGCTGATTCATAGTATCTCCCTTTGGGCCTTCCGCCCATGCTTACGATTTTCCTCCCTCAAGGAGCATCTTATTTATAGAATAAAATCTCGGTGACTGAACTATTTCAGACACCATCCAGAGTTCAATCCGGTTCTGATATGCCTCAAGGGTTTTATCATCAAACAGCACCCACTTGATAACATCCAGAGCTCCGGGATGGTCAGCCACAAATTGCTTTGCCGTCCTGACGGCTATCTCTGCCGCCTCATCCACCGGAAAGTGATAAATGCCGGTTGAAATGGACGGGAATGCGATACTGCGGATTCCTTTCTCCACGGCAAGCTCCAGACAAGATTTGTAACAGGAAGCCAGCAGCTCATGCTCCTTCGATTTCCCGCCGTTCCAATGCGGTCCCGGTGTATGGATGATATACTCACAAGGCAGATTATATGCTCCTGTAATCTTAGCCTGTCCTGTCTTACATCCATTCAAAAGACGACACTCTTCCAGGAGCTTCGGGCCGGCAGCGCGATGGATTGCCCCATCCACACCACCTCCGCCGAGGAGGCTAGTATTTGCAGCATTTACAATCGCCTGTACATTATTGTCTTTGGTAATATCTCCTCGCACGGCAATAAATTCTGTCTGATTCGCCGTATTAAGTCTCTCGTCTCTCCATTGCATATAGATATACTTTCGTGTCCAGTCCGGGTCCTCATAGTGCCTGAACTCACTCATCTGACATCCATGGCACAGGTCATCTGCCATTTCTACAATGACGTCTTTAAGCTCCAGATTGGTCTTCCACTTCTCTTCAATTGCATCATATCCGAGCAATGCGCCGAGAATATTGCCGGTAACCGCTCCGGTGGAATCGCTGTCGCCTTTGTGGTTTACCGCAGCAATCACGCCTGCGGAAAAGTCGTCCTGGTAGCGCAGGGCACAATAAACGGCAATACCGAGCGTTTCCTCTGCCACCCAGCCTTCACCGATCCGGTTGATGTTGTCAAGATCCGTATCCTCATTCTCGGAAAGGCTTATCGCAAGATCAATGATATCCTCCAGTTTTTTCAGATAACCGTCATCCGGAAATATCTCCGCCACAGTCTTTTTTGCCTCCAGAACAATCTCTTTCAGCGATAGTTTCTCTTTGGGAAATACAATCCGATTAATGATATGTGTCAAAACAGCCGCCGTCATATATCCAAGGGAATGTCCATGAGTGATTGCCGCAATCTGAGCTCCTTCCATATCAAGTTTTTTCATTTCAATATTTTGATATTTCAGGGCAAGCGGTGCAATCCTCATAATACCGCCGCAGCCCTTGCTGTTATTCTGCGGCTCACAGACATAATCCAGCATATACGTCTTGCTGTTTTTTTGCTTCATCAGCGCAGACATGCAAGTATTGCCCGGGGCTCTGCGGCTATACAGTTCCGGTACATCCGTAAGCCAGGAGATGCAGTCCTGCAGCTTTCCACACGCCTGCTCCCTGCTCTCCTCATAGGATATCAGCTGTGTGCACAGCCAATCCTGATAAGCTCCCGCCACATAAGCCCTTGGCCAGCCCCCGGTTCCTCGCATTTCTTCCCTGGTGTTTTCGACGAGAAGTCCGTTTGCCGTAAACAGTGTCATCTGGGTATCGTCAGAAATCAGCGCTTTCCCGGATGCAGCGTCCAGCTTATACTCTGTCAGGCCGGACTTTCCATATGTAGTAAAAATCCGATCTTCATCCCAGAACTCTATCGGATATCCCAGAGCGTCTCCAACGGCTCCGCC
>JAIDDH010000117.1 GCA_029055435.1 Acetatifactor sp. | reverse complement strand
GATTGCGGAAGTCAGACTGCCTTTTATGACGATTCCTGTCATGGGCGGTTATCGCGGCGGAGAGATTGCTTTTGACCTGCGCAATATGTGGTCCAATCTGCGGACAGCGCTCTCTTTACTGTGGAATCAAAATACGGGAGCTCCTTATGATGTGTTGCTGCCATGGGGGCTGTTCTATGATATCGGGCGGGTATTTATCGTGATCGGAGCGATTGCGCTTTCTGTTAAAGTTGTGCGCGGTCTGTGGCGGCGGGAGTATACCGGGGAGACTTTTTTGTGGATTCAGCTTTTGGGAGGCGGCGTAGTGTGCCTTCTGGTGACCGCGGTGCTGCATCAGATCAATGCGCTTTATATTCCACTGGTGCTCTGTGAGGGATATGGCGTGTTCTGGCTTTTGGAGATGCTGGGCAGACGGCGCGAGGTCTGGGGCAGAGTGTGCGGCGGAATTCTGGCGGCGGTCTGGCTTCTTTGTCTTGTAGGTTTTCAGCGGGATTATTACACGGAGTATCGAGAGGTGGCGGACGCTTATTTCGGGGCGGGCATCGAGGAATGTGTGGACTGCGCCATGGAAGTGTGCAGACAGACCGGATTGAATACTGTCACGGTGGAAAAGGGGGCTCAGTGGCCCAGACTGTTGCTCTATACGGAGACTCTGCCTTCTGAATATCTGGAATCCGTGGTCTATGATGTGGCGCCTGCGCCCGCAAGTTTTATGGCGGGGGACATTTTGATCCGCACGCGCATTGACATGGAGCATATCGACAGAGAGAGCGTTTATATTATTTATTTTATCGACAGGGAGAAGTTTGAGCAGGATTTTGATCTGATACAATTCCATGACTGGTATGTGGCTGTGCCGTGTCCACGGAATGACGAAGAAAGCGGCGTTGGACCTGAAAGTAGTTTGCCCGATGACGTCTTGACTGTCACGACAGCGCCTCAAGACGGACAGATTTATGGGTATATGTCAAAATTTGACAGTGCTTCTGCCACCATAGACCGTCAGCTCTGGGTGACATCTGAGAGCGAGGACTGGAAGCCGGAATATAATGAAGCTGCTGGATTTGAGGTTGTCGATGCGGAGGATGAAGATATTATATATCTCTCGTATACACAAATCCGAGCACAAGATACCAGAAAGA
>JAIDDH010000116.1 GCA_029055435.1 Acetatifactor sp. | reverse complement strand
AATCACCATCGTGTTCCAGACGGTGGGGGCAGGCACCAGGATGATGGCGGAATTAAACGAAGGAGATGCCTTTCATGATTTTGTGGGGCCTCTGGGATGTGCCTCTGAGCTGGTGAACGAGGATCTGGAGAGCCTCAGACAAAAGAAGATTGTCTTTGTTGCGGGCGGTGTGGGCGCTGCGCCTGTCTATCCCCAGGTGAAATGGCTTCACGAGCAGGGTGTGGATGTGGACGTCATCGTGGGCAGCAAGACCAAAGATTTACTGATTCTGGAGAAGGAGATGGAGGCTGTGGCCGGAAATCTCTATGTGACCACGGATGACGGCTCCTACGGCAGAAGCGGCATGGTGACCCAGACACTGAAGGATCTGGTGGGAGAAGGGAAAAAATATGATCTCTGCGTGGCAATCGGCCCGATGATCATGATGAAATTTGTCTGTCTCCTGACAAAGGAGCTTGAAATCCCCACGGTTGTCAGTCTCAACCCCATCATGGTGGACGGCACGGGTATGTGCGGCGCCTGCCGGGTGACCGTGGACGGCAAGGTGAAATTTGCATGTGTGGACGGCCCGGAGTTTGATGGACATGCGGTGAACTTCGACGAGGCCATGAGACGTCAGCAGATTTACAAGACCCAGGAGGGCAGAGCCCTGCTCGCCATGGAGGAAGGCAGCACGCATCACGGCGGCTGCGGCAACTGCTAGAAAGGAGAAGGACGATGGATGTTTTGAAGAAAGTGCCCGTGAGGGAGCAGGATGCGAAAGTGCGCGCGGCGAATTTTGAGGAAGTATGTCTTGGATATAACAAAGAAGAGGCCATGGAGGAGGCGGCAAGATGCATTAACTGCAAAAATGCGCAGTGTATCAAAGGCTGTCCTGTGGCAATTAATATTCCCGGTTTTATCGAACAGGTGAAAAACGGAGATGTGGAGGCTGCCTATCAGGTCATCAGCGAGTCCAGCGCTCTGCCTGCAGTGTGCGGACGTGTGTGTCCTCAGGAGAGTCAGTGTGAGGGCAAGTGCATCAGAGGAATCAAGGGAGAGCCCATCTCCATCGGTAAGCTGGAGCGTTTTGTGGCGGACTGGGCAGGCGAGAACGGGGTGAAACCTCAGAGCGCCCAGGAGAAAAAAGGGAAAAAGGTGGCTGTCATCGGCTCCGGCCCCGCGGGACTGACCTGTGCGGGAGATTTGGCGAAGATGGGCTATGACGTGACTATTTTCGAGGCGCTGCATGAGCCCGGCGGTGTGCTGGTGTACGGCATCCCGGAGTTCCGTCTCCCCAAGGAGGCAGTGGTTGCAAAAGAGATTGAGAACGTGAAGTCTCTGGGCGTCAAAATCGAGACCAATGTAGTGATTGGCAAAGCTGTCACTATCGACGAGCTCATGGACGAGGAGGGCTTCTCCGCCGTGTTTATCGGTTCCGGCGCAGGCCTGCCCAAGTTTATGGGAATTCCGGGAGAGAATGCAAACGGTGTGTTCTCTGCAAATGAGTATCTGACCAGAAGCAATCTGATGAAGGCTTTTGACGAGAACTCCAACACCCCTATTATGCGCGGCAAAAAGGTAGCGGTAGTGGGCGGCGGCAACGTGGCCATGGACGCAGCCAGAACAGCGCTTCGTATGGGCGCGGAGGTGCATATCGTATACCGCAGAAGCGAGGAGGAGCTCCCTGCCAGAGTGGAGGAAGTGCATCACGCAAAGGAGGAGGGAATCCTCTTTGATCTGCTCACCAACCCCACGGAGATTCTCTCTGATGACAAGGGCTGGGTGACAGGCATGAAGTGTATCAGAATGGAGCTGGGTGAGCCCGATGACTCCGGCAGAAGGAGACCCGTGGAGATCCCTGACTCTGAGTTTACCATGGAGGTAGACACGGTCATCATGTCTCTTGGTACATCTCCGAATCCTCTGATCTCCTCTACCACAGAGGGACTTGAGACTAATAAATGGAAATGCATCGTGGCTGACGAGGCAAACGGCAAGACTACGAAAGAGGGAGTATATGCCGGCGGCGATGCAGTGACCGGCGCAGCCACGGTAATTCTCGCTATGGGTGCGGGAAAAGCAGCAGCTAAAGGAATCGATGAGTATTTGAGCGGCAAATGATAAAATCAGATTCAGGTACGAGGTAGCGATATGGCTCGATATCCCAAGAACCAAAGTGCTTTTCAGGAGTCAGGACGATATCTGGAAAACGGAATCAAGGCAAGGGAAAACCGTTCCTCCGCATGGGCTCTGCTCATAGTGGGAGGAGCGGGGATTACCTGCGTGATTCTGGGTATTGTGGGAGTGTTTCCCTTTCAGCTTGGAAATCCTTATCTGTTTTATGGCGTGATGATGGCGGTCTCTTTACTGTTTATTGTCATGGGTGTGCTGTCTATGAAAAGCGCCAGGATTTTTGCGGAGCGGGCGAAGGTAGAAGACACGCTGCTGGAGACTGTGGAGAATTGGTGTATGGAGACTCTGCGAGCGCAGGAAATCGACGCAGCGCTGCGCCTGAGGGACATGGGCGGTGCGCTGAGACCGGAGGACATGAGTGCTGATGCATCGGAGAATAGCGGACTGCTTTATTTTCAGCGGGCGGAATACCTGAAGGAACAGATCAACAGCCAGTTCATGAATCTGGATCAAAGGCTTCTGGAGCATTTTATCGACGAGCGCCTGTACGGGAAATTATTTGAGAGCCTGCCAGAGCAGGCGGACGGAGACAGCGATGAAAATCACCATTCTCTGTGTGGGTAAAATCAAGGAGAAATTCTACCGGGACGCGATTGCAGAATATACAAAGCGCCTGGGAAAATACTGTAAATACGAAATCATAGAAGTTGCGGACGAGCAGACCCCGGATAAGGCGGGAGCAGCGCTGGAAGAGCAGATTAAGGCTCGTGAGGCAGAGCGGATTTTGGGGAAAATCAAGGAGAATACCCTTGTCTGTACCTTGGAAATCGCAGGCAAGAGCCTGACCTCGGAGCAGTTTGCGGGATGGCTAGAACGGGCGGCCGTGGACGGGCGGGGGACAGTGTGCTTTGTCATCGGAGGTTCGCTGGGACTGCATAAATCTGTGACGGACCGGGCTGATTTTCACCTGAGTTTTTCAGATATGACCTTTCCGCATCAGCTGATGCGGGTGATTCTAAGCGAACAGATTTATAGGGCTTTCCGGATTATTAACGGAGAGCCCTATCATAAATAAGGACGTTTCAAAATATACCTTTGAGGAAGCAGAACTTCATTTAGTGGAGGTGCTTCTCTATAACGGGTGGGAGGATAGTAATAATCCATGGTTTTATTCGGCCCAGACAGATTCCGTTTGTGGAGGAATAATTTTCTGCAAACCTCCTGATTCTGCATGAAAGGGAAACAGTGATGAAATTTTACCCAAGGAATCGGGCGTATCACAAGTGTGGCTTCAGTGACACTAATGTGTGGTATATTTTGAGATAAAGAATTTGAGGAAATAATTTATGCGATTTGCAATTGTTTCGGATATACATGGAAATCTACCAGCATTAAATGCAGTAATAGAAGATGCAGAAAAGAATAATATTGGTGATTTTATTTTTGTTGGCGATTATTGCCTCAGTAATCCATATCCAGATGAATGTATTTCCAGAATCAGAAATTTGGACAAAAAATATATTATACGTGGAAATGAAGAAAAATATTTAGAAAATTTGATTGATAAAGACCAAAGTACTTGGACTGACGGGCAGATGCAGATTTCTTATTACTGTTATCAAAAGATAGGTTCTGACAATATGGATTATTTATTGTCAATGCCAAATCAAATGAAGCTTGTATATGATGACGTTATATTGCATATAGCGCATTCGTCAGAAGAGTTTATTTCCAATTGCGAACACAGGGAATGGTCAACTGCAAAAGTTGCCATGAGATATAAAGATAGTTGGATGACACAAGATGCTTTTCGGACTGATATACATAACTATCTTAGTGAAGATAAGCAGTTTAATGGAATTTTTGATGAATTAGAAAATGGAATCTACATTTTTGGTCATTCACATATTCAATGGACTTATCGGTCATATAATGGAAAAAAGATATTGATCAACCCTGGTTCTTGTGGATTGCCTTTGGATTGTATAGATATGGGTATACCCTACACGATTCTTGATATTTCAAATGACGATAATGTGATTGTAGAAGAAAGACGTGTTCCGTTTAATATGGACAAATACATTGAAATTTTACGGCAAAGCGAACAATTTGCAAAAGCAAATGTTTGGAGTAAAGTGATAATTAAGGAGCTAAAAACAAAGAGGGAGCATTTGTTTTTCTTTCTAAGATTTGTAGAAAAATATGCCGCAGAAATAGAAGATGACCAGCGGCCTTTTTCTGTTTCTACATGGGAAAAGGCATATGAATTGTGGGAAAAGCAATATGGTGTACCCTATTAATAAGATTATTGGATGCGGTAAAAGAAGCCAGATATTATTAAAATATCACAGGACAAAGAATATCGTCAGAAGCTTTATGCGGAATATCACATTATCTGACAGTGGAGAAACTGTGGACAGAGCATATAAAATGTTCTGCCTTAGCTTATATTTATGAATAATATTTCTGAATTCTACGCACTTGGGTATATTATGGAGAGCCCTATCATAAGTGAGGGAGAAAGTATTTAGGTTTGTGTATTGACTATCATGTAGGATATGCAATTCCCACGATGATATGGTATTGGTGATTTGTGATGAAAACAAAGGGATTTATAAAAAAGTTAACAGGCGCAGGAATATTTTTAGCTGCCTTTCTTTTTTTATGTTTTTACGCATGGAACAGGGCTTCCAATCCGGAAAGCGTGGCAGAAAATGTACCCGGAGAATCGGATGGACAGGAAAGCGTGCAAAATGACACGAAAATCCTGCTGGCGGATATCGCTGCGCAGTGCGAGGTATGGGAGAGACGATATGGGGAGGAAAATACCCTTCCTGTGGAAATCTTTCAGGATCTGCAGCGATATGTGGCAGAGGGAGAATGTGCGGAGGCGCTCCTTGCCTACCGTCAGGATGAGCTCATATACACTGTGGAGGAACTAAAGGAGGTTTGCCCGGATTTTGAGACCCTTGTGGAGCAATATTTTGAGAGCGAATACGGAGAAAACCGTCTGGAGACAAACAAGATTTACCGCTTAGAGACGGCGGATGATAAAAGCTGTTTTCTTTTGTTTTATCGCCGTTTTGACACGGACAGGGAAGGTTATAGCTTCTTAAGCACAAAACTGCTAAAAGAGGACGAAGAAGGATGGCGGATCACTGCCAATGCCAGTAGTTTGTGGGGAGGTGTGGATGACTATGAAGTCTTTGCCAAAGAGAAGGCAGGACAAAAGGTCTATTATCTTCTGAGGGCCTATTTAAAAG
>JAIDDH010000115.1 GCA_029055435.1 Acetatifactor sp. | reverse complement strand
ACGCTAAGCTGTCTGTCTGTATGTCTGTCTGTAGGTATGTCTGTCTGTCTGTCTGTCTGTCAAAATTATATTGTATTCTCACACCCTGTCAACCACCCATGCTGATTTTATATTCTTTCCACTATTTTCCATTACTTTATTTGATACAATTCTAGCGAATCTCTATATCTTTGTCAAATGTATTTTAGACTATCGCTCTATTACTGTAACAGTTTAGCCCGAAATCTTGCGAAGACTATATTCTGTCGGTATCGGGGGAGATGACCGGGATAGTTTAGTGGGCTTTGGCGGAGATTGGTGGGTTTTCTTATAGTGCGCGCCGGAGACCAGGGTGAAATGCGCACGGATGCGCATTTCAGGCACTATGATGCACGGATGCATCTTAGTGCCGACCCGCAAATTGCAAGATACTATATCCGCACTATTAGAAAACACCCAACCGCAGCCCGCCTGCTAAACTATCCCGGTCATCTCCCGCCGCCACTGTTGGAATAGCATCCGCAATTGAATACGGCATCCACTGCCGCTTCATACTCTGAGAGATTGCCCGCTTTTCTAATTTTTTTGAGCAGTCGCTCAGAATTTTCAAAACCGGGGCCCATGAATGTCCAAAGATCCTTCATCTTGTAAAGGGTGTTGGTATCTCCGGACATTATTTTCACATAACCTGCCAGAACTTCATCATGAAAAGCCCGCAATACAGAGAGCGAATCCTCCCCCGTCAAAAGTCCCGGCCTTTGCAGAATTCCTCTCCCGATCATGACAGTATTGACTTCGGGAATCCGTGCCGACAGCCACCCCAAAGTCCCATAGCCGTCATCGCTATTCTCAAGAGAAACCACGTCGCCATTATAGCACAAAGGCATCTTTAACTGTCCGACGGCCTTCTCAAAAGCCTCCAAATGAACCTGTCCGCCATATCCTTCCCGCATTAACCTTGGATGTATAATCAGCTCCTCCACAGGATATCTGGCATACAACTCCAACAGCCTGTCCCATTCTTCCAAATTCTCCACACCGACTCTGGTCTTAATGGAAATCTTCAGAGAACATTTGTCAAATATCTCATCCAGAAAGCGTTCCAAATCCTCGGGGACACTCAAAAATCCCGCTCCCCGCTTCTTAGCCGTCACCGTCCCGGAGGGACATCCCAGATTAAGGTTGACACTGCCATAGCCGTATGAACCCACTATTTGCGCAATGCTCAGGAATTCATCGGCACGATTTGTAAGAATCTGAGGAACAGTATGCATTCCCTCATTATGTTCCGGTAAAATGTCATCCCGCTGTCTGCGCCCCAGGTTTCTGCCCGTGATAAAGGGGGTGAAATACTTGTCCACACCCCCATAATATTTGTGATACGCACGTCTGAAATTGTAAGTGGTAATTCCCTCCATCGGGGCAAGATAATATTTCATAAAATCCTCTTTTTATCTTCCCGTTTCCGGTTTTTCTAGCCACCAGATGCTCTCCGTTGACAGATACAGGCCCAGACGTTCCTGCAGCCTGAGAGATGTCTCATTGTCTGCACAGATATGTCCGTAGGGCACATATCCCAGCTCCAGATGTCTGTTGATGCAAAAAGCCTCCAGAGAAGCCCCGATTCTCTGCCCCCGGCAGGATTCCTCCACATAGAGTATCCCCAGGCTGCCGTCTGTATGGCTGCCCGCGAAACCGACCAGCCGGTTCTCCAGGAAAGCTCCCCAGAGCGCGTTTGCTCTGATGCGCTCCGCAAGATATTCTCTGCATTCATGTTCATAGTGCATAGTCAGATAATCGAGATGCTCCGGCCCTAACAGGCGGATATCCCTGTGGCGCACCGGAAGCGGACTTCGCTCCGTATAACAGGCCTGCTTACATTCACACAGCACCTGAAATCCCATACGTTCCCGCAAGAACTCATTTAGAAATATCTGAGAGGTAACGGCGGCCTCCGTCTCGCACGGCATCGCCTCCATAAGCCGCTCGGCCCCTGCAGAGTCTTTTGCACTCAACATACATATCCGGCATCCCCTGTCATAAATCAGCAGGTTCCCATTCTCATTTACCAGAATCTCTCCGCGTCCCCGGGACAGACTCTCCATCATATGAAGATTATGTCTCTTGTTCGCGGACAGACATTTGATCAGTTCTTCCTGCTCTATATATTTTGCATACAGATCCGGCCTTCGCTCCTTGGTAAGGCCTTTGGACTGTTCCAGTCTCCATGCTGAAATTTTCCTGTGGTCACCAGACAAAAGAACCTCCGGTACTCTCTTTTCATGCCACACCTCCGGTCTGGAATACTGTGGATATTCCAGAAGCGCCCGGTGAAAGCTCTCCGTCTGTGCCGACTCGTCGTTGTGCAGCACACCGGGTACAAGTCTGGCCACAGCGTCAATCATCACCATGGCAGGCAGCTCTCCCCCGGTGAGTACATAGTCCCCGATGGAGACATAATCCGTCACGATCTCCTCCAACACCCTCGCATCGATTCCCTCGTAATGCCCGCAGAGAAAGACCAGCTCCTCCTCCTGCGCCAAGTCCATGGCACAGCTCTGCGTGAAAGGAATACCCTGAGGCGTCACATAAATGGTGCGCAGACGCTTTCCTGTTTCTTTCCGCACGTTCTCATCCGACATGCTGCAGTCTGCCACAGATTTCCATGCGTCGTACACCGGCTGCGCCTGCATGAGCATTCCCGCACCACCCCCATAGGTGTAATCGTCCACCTTTCCGTGCTTATCCTGCGTGTAATCCCGGATATTCACCGTGTGAATCTCTATATGATTATTTTCTACCGCTCTGCCGATGATGCTGGTGTTTAAAACATTATCCACCATCTCGGGAAACAGCGTCAACACATGAAATTTCATCAAATCAGCCCATCCAATATATGAATCTGCATTTCTCCTGCCTCCACGTCCACCTTCAGGACACATTCCTTAATGGCAGGCAAAAGCAGCTCTCTTCCATCCTTCAAGTCAATGATATAGACATCGTTTGCGCTGGTCTCCAGCACCTCTCTCAAGACGCCTATCTCTTCGCCATTCTCATCTGACACCCGAAGCCCCATCAAATCCGCGATAAAGTATTCATCCCGGCCCAGACGCACGGCATTCTCTCTCGTGACATAGAGACTCTTCTGACGCAGCTTCGCCGCATCCTCAGGACTCTCCACGCCTTTCAGCTTCAGGATCACAAACTTTTTAAAAAATTTTACACCCTCTATCTCCAACAGAACATCCTCTGCTCCTCCGCCCAGAATTACTTCTTTGAGGCGTTTAAACCGCCTGGGATCGTCTGTCGTGGGATAAACCTTGACCTCGCCTCTCACTCCGTGAGCGGAGGTGACGACGCCTACCTGAAATCTCTCTTCCATATCTATACTCCTGCATATACAGGCTCCGTTGCACAATCTTCAATTATATATCACAGAGCATGCCCAGATACTGCGTTGATATACGAAAATGGCGGAACACGCCTACACGCATTCCGCCGCATTTGCAAATCCTAGACGATTTCCACGTCCACTCTTGTATTATCTTTGGACGATGCCGCCTTTACCACAGTGCGGATTGCCTTTGCAATTTTGCCCTGCTTGCCGATAACTTTACCCATATCGGAGGCAGCCACATGCAGTTCAACGATAATGTTTTTGCCCTCCGTCTTCTCAGTCACAACAACCTCTTCCGGGTGCTCGACAAGTGCCTTTGCAACTACTTCCACCAATTCCTTCATAATCCACCTCCAAAGATCAGATTATTATTTCTCGATACCAGCGGCCTTGAACAGTTTTCCGACAACCTCGGTAGGCTGAGCGCCGTTAGCCAGCCACTTCTTAGCCAGCTCCTCGTTGATCTTAAAGGTGCTGGGATCGGTGTTGGGGTCATAGGTACCGATCTCCTCGATAAATCTTCCATCTCTGGGAGAACGGGAATCAGCAACGATGATTCTATAAAAAGGAGCCTTCTTCTGTCCCATTCTTCTCAATCTGATTTTTACTGCCATTTCTTTTTCCTCCATACTTTAAAAAATATTGTTTTGTGTGTGCCCCGAAGGGCTATGATAAGAACTCCGCGCCAGAGGCGTTCTCGTTCTGATCTACCGTTTTAAAAATCTGTCGCCTGTCTGTTCATTCCGGGCTGATTTCGGGAACTGCCCCGTCTCAGAAAGGAAAACCGCCCTTCATGCCGCCAAAGCCGCCGAACATCCCGCCGCGGCGTTTTCCTTTGCCGCCGCCCATCTGCTTCATCAGCTTCTGACTCTGTTCAAACTGCTTGATAAAGCGGTTTACTTCGGCGATGTCCACTCCCGCTCCCTTGGCAATCCTGTGCTTTCTGCGGGGATTGAGCAGCTTGGGATTGCGCCGCTCCTCTGTGGTCATGGAAAGCACGATGGCCTCCATATGCTTTAACTGTTTCTCGTCAATCAGAGACTCCAGATCTCCGACCTTTGCGCCCATTCCGGGCAGCATACTCAAAATACTGCTCAGGCCTCCCATATTGCGCATCTGCTTCATGCTCTCCAGGTAATCCTCAAAGTCGAATTTACCTTTCTTCATGCGCCCGGCCATCTCGCGGCTTTTATCCTCATCGATGTCGATGCTCTCCTGCGCCTTCTCGATCAGAGAGAGTACATCGCCCATTCCCAGAATCCGATTGGCCATCCGCTCCGGGTAAAACTGCTCCAGATCAGAGAGTTTCTCTCCCATGCTCACAAAGAGAATGGGCTTACCCGTCACAGCCTTTATGGATAGTGCCGCACCGCCTCGGGTATCTCCATCCATCTTGGACAACACCACGCCGTCGATGCCCACCTTCTCGTCAAACTCCTTTGCCACGTTCACGGCATCCTGACCGGTCATGGCGTCCACCACCAGAAGCGTCTGATGAACAGAGACCCGCTGCTTGATTTCCTGCAGCTCCGCCATCATATCCTCGTCCACATGCAGACGTCCCGCGGTATCCAGTATCACCACATTGTGACCGTTTTTCTCTGCATAACGGACTGCCTCTGTCGCGATTTCCACCGGTTTGTGATCCGTGCCCATGTCGAACACTTCCACATCCACCTTCCCGCTGTTTACATGGAGCTGTTCCACCGCTGCGGGCCTGTAGATATCGCAGGCAACCAACAGTGACTTCTTGCCCTTTAGTTTTAACTTCCCGGCGAGCTTTGCCGTGGCTGTAGTCTTACCTGCACCCTGAAGTCCCGCCATCAAGATGACAGTGACTGCTTTTCCGGGCTGCATGGCTATCTCAGTGGTCTCGCTGCCCATGAGGGCAATCATTTCCTCATTTACGATTTTGATTACCATCTGGCCCGGATTCAGACCATTCATCACATCCTGACCGATGGCCCGCTCCTCCACAGCCTTCACAAACTGCTTTACGACCTTAAAATTGACGTCCGCCTCAAGAAACGCCATCTTGACTTCCTTCAGAGCCGCCTTGACATCCTCCTCCGTCAGCCTTCCCTTGCTTCTCAGGTTCTTAAACACATTCTGCAGTTTGTCTGTTAAACTCTCAAATGCCATTCTGTTTCCTCAATGATTGCGTTCTAATTTATGTTTTCGGCTCTCGCTTACAACTCCTTCAACAGCTGCTCCGCAAGTTCCCGGATGCGCCGCATGCGCTCCCCTGATTCTGCCGGACTGCTCCCGGCAGCCTCTGTCAGCCGTTCAATCTCCCGGATTCTGCCCTTCGCTTCCGCAAAACGCTTCACCAGATGGAGCTTTGCCTCATAATCCTGCAAAATCTTGTCGCAGCGTTTAATCAAATCGTGGACGCCCTGCCTGCTGATTCCTCTCTCCTCGGCAATCTCACCCAGAGACATATCATTGTAGACCGCATCCTCATAAATACTGCGCTGATGTTCCGTAAGCAGCTCCCCATAAAAATCATACAAAAGAGCCTGCTCAAAAATCTTTTCCATGTCACCCACCCGCAATGGCACAGACTTCCCCTGTTGCCTTTGCCATTTTACTACACAAAAAAACAGGTGTCAAGTATTTTTTCTTGACACCTGTGGAATCCATATTTTTCACAATTTTTCACTGAAAAGATTCTTATAGCCCTCTCCGTAGATTTCCGTAGCGCTGGTGATAATCATAAAGGCCAGCGGGTCTTCCTCCTTCACGATCTCCTCCGCCTTGGCGGAAAGGTTTTTGCGGATCACGCACATAATCACGTTCTTCTGTTTGCCGCTGTAGGCACCGCTTCCATTCACATAAGTGACTCCGATGTCCAGCTCCTCCAGAAGGCGCTTCGTGATGGTCTCATGATGGTCGCTGATAATATAAATCAGCTTTGCGCCGTCCCGCCCGTACAGCACCACATCCAGCACCACGGAAGTGATAAAGATCGCCATCCCCGCATAGAGCGCCCGCTCTATGTCGCGAAACAGCAGAGCCGACGTCGTCACCACAATGGCATCCAGCGTAAGAAAAAGCGACCCGGTCTTCATAAATGGCATTTTCAGGCGCAAAAGCTTCACCACGATATCCGTGCCTCCCGTAGTTGCCCCCGCCTTGAACACAAGTCCCATGCCCACGGCAATAAGGGCGCCCCCCACCATCGCCGCCAGAAACAGATCATCCGTCACCGCACCGTATCGGGAAAATATATTGGTAAACAGCGAGGTAAGAGACGTGCAATATATGGTGGAAAGAATGAATCGAAAGCCAAACCTCCACATGCCCACCGCAAGAATGGGAATATTCAAAATAAAAATCCATGTACCGGTCTCCAGAAAGGTGATGCGGTTCAAAATAATGGATATGCCGGTGACGCCCCCGGGCGCCAGAGAATTGGGATCGAGAAAAAGACTGACTCCCACCGCATAAATGCCGCAGGCTACCGTCATCAAGAGATAATCCAACACCTTGCGCATGGGCGTCTTCTTCTCTATGAATCGCAGTTCCCGCTCCTTTACCTTGTCCGCCGCCTGCTTTGCACTCTGTTTTGCCATTCCGATTACCCGCCGTTCTCAAAACCTGTCCGATTTGTTGATTTATTTCCCGTTTTCTTAATATTGTGCTCTTTTAATTCCGGTTTATTCTTTTTTATTTTTATGTTTACTTTTCAAACTTTATTTCTCGGTTCGGCCTGACGTCAGATATTGGTGCGCACC
Source organism: Acetatifactor sp. (assembly GCA_029055435.1). GTDB lineage: Bacteria > Bacillota > Clostridia > Lachnospirales > Lachnospiraceae > Acetatifactor. Next base: position 7,350 of record JAIDDH010000115.1, on the reverse strand, counting down.
TGCTTGGGCTTATATCCCTCTTTCTCCAGCGCATCCATGATCTGCTTCTTATGCTCTGTGCCGAAGGCCTCCAGAGTGATACGCAGCTCAACCGCCGCGCTGCGGTTGATGGACACGAACTGATTGTGCTCCAGCTTGATGACATTGCCGCTCACATCCGCAATGATACCGGACACTCTGCAGAGCTCACCGGGCTTGTCGGGGAGCAGCACAGAAACGGTAAATATCCTGTCACGCATGATCAGTCCCTGCTGAACGACAGATGACATCGTAATCACATCCATATTGCCGCCGCTCAGGATAGACACCACTTTCTTGTCGGACACATTCAGATGCTTTAATGCAGCCACAGTCAACAGGCCTGAATTCTCCACCACCATCTTGTGATTTTCCACCATATCCAGGAATGCCACCACCAGCTCCTCATCCTCCACAGTGATGATGTCATCCAGATTGGCCTGCAGATAGGGGAAGAGCTTCTCCCCGGGCGTTTTCACCGCCGTGCCGTCCGCGATGGTACTCACCCTCGGAAGGGTAGTCACCTTGCCGTTTTTCAGGGATTCCTGCATACAGTTTGCCCCCGCGGGCTCCACGCCGATGACCTTGATCTTTGGATTCAAAAGCTTTGCCAGAGTGGACACACCCGTGGCAAGCCCGCCGCCGCCGATAGGCACCAGGATATAATCCACCAGAGGCAGCTCCTTAAATATTTCCATGGCGATGGTTCCCTGTCCGGTGGCCACCGTCAGATCGTCAAAGGGATGAATAAAGGTATAACCATGCTCCTCGGCCAGCTCATAGGCTTTTGCACAGGCCTCGTCGTACACATCGCCCCAGAGCACCACCTCCGCACCGTAGCTCTTGGTGCGGTTCACCTTCATCAACGGCGTGGTAGTGGGCATCACGATGGTTGCCTTTGCCCCGTAACACTGCGCCGCATAGGCGACGCCCTGAGCATGATTGCCCGCGGAGGCGGTAATCAGTCCCTTACTCCTCTCCTCGTCCGTCAGCGTGCTCATCTTGTAATAAGCACCGCGCAACTTGTACGCCCCGGTAAACTGCATGTTCTCAGGCTTTAAATAGACACGGTTTCCGGTCTGGGCGCTGAAATAATCGCTGTAAACCAGCTTGGTCTCAGAGGCCACCTTGCGCACAACCTCGCTGGCCTCCTCAAATTTACTCAGAGTCAACATCTGTTCTTCCATCTTGTTCATCCTCCATATTCACATCAAACAATGCGTTCACAAATTCATCCGGGTCAAACTTCTGCAGATCGTCCATAGACTCTCCCACTCCGATATATTTTACAGGCACATTGAGCTCGGACTGGATTGCCACTGCGATACCGCCCTTGGCCGTGCCGTCCATCTTGGTGAGCACGATACCCGTGAGACTCGCCACATCGCCGAACTCTCTGGCCTGCACCAGAGCGTTCTGACCTGTGGTACCGTCCAGCACGATCAGATTCTCCCGATGCGCATCCGGAAACTGTGCGTCAATGATACGGTTCATCTTGCGCAGCTCTTCCATCAGATTTTTCTTGTTGTGAAGCCGTCCCGCCGTATCGATCAAGAGTACATCCACGCCCCGGGCCTTGGCCGCGCTCACCGCGTCATATACCACGCTGGCGGGGTCCGCTCCCTCCGTGCCTCCGATCATGGGCACATCCGCACGCCTTGCCCACTCCGCAAGCTGCTCTCCCGCAGCCGCGCGAAAGGTATCCGCCGCCGCAATCAGCACTTTATTGCCCTGAGCCTTCAGCTTTCCGGCCAGCTTTCCCACCGAGGTGGTCTTTCCCACGCCGTTGACGCCGATAACCATGATGATGGACTGCCTGTGTTCAAAATCATAAGCGGTCTCGTCCACCCGCATCTGCTCCCGGATGCTGTCCACCAGAAGCTGCTTACAGTCCGCAGGCTCTTTGATATGCTGTTCCCGCACTTGTTCCTTCAATCTCTCGATAATGGAGGCCGTGGCGTTGACGCCGATATCCCCCATGATGAGAATCTCCTCCAGCTCCTCATAAAAATCATCATCGATAGATGAAAATCCGCTAAACACCGAATCGATTCCCCGCACGATATTGTTGCGGGTCTTGGTCAAGCCTTCCTTGAGCCGCGCAAAAAAGCCTTTCCTCTCCTCACTCATACCTAGTCCTCCAATTCCTTGTCGATCAGATTCACGCTCACCAGAGTGGAGACTCCCTTCTCCTGCATGGTGATTCCGTAGAGTCTGTCCACCTGCTCCATAGTACCTCTTCTGTGAGTGATGACAATGAACTGTGTGTTCTTCGTCAGCTTATGTAAATATTTTGCAAAACGCCCCACATTGGAATCGTCCAGCGCCGCCTCGATCTCATCCAGCAGACAAAACGGCGAAGGCTTCAGATTCTGGATTGCAAACAACAGTGCAATGGCAGTCAGCGCTTTCTCTCCGCCGGAGAGCTGCATCATATTCTGCAGCTTCTTGCCGGGTGGCTGGGCGATGATACGGATGCCCGCCTCCAGAATATCCTCATCCTCCATGAGCTCCAGCGTACCCTTTCCGCCGCCGAAGAGCTCCTTGAACACCTTGTCGAACTCTCTGGTGATATCCGCGAATTTCTCCGTAAACTGTTTGCGCATGGCGGCGTCCAGCTCTTCGATGATCTTCTCCAGTGTCTTTTCCGCCTCCACCAGATCATCGTGCTGCGTCTTCATGAAAGTATAGCGCTCCATCAGATTCTTATAGTCCTCGATGGCATTGACGTTCACATCTCCCAGACGCTTGATCTGCTCCTTCAGGGCCGCCACATCCCGCTTCATGGCCGACAGATCTGTCATATTCTCATCACGCATGCCTGCTGCATCGCTCAGGGTAATCTCGTACTCGTCCCACATGTAATTGATCTGTGCGGTGACAGACTCCTCCAGCTTTTCCTTCTGAGCGTTCAGACGATAGACCTCCTTGTCCAGAGAGGTCATGCGCTCGGAGAGCTCTTCTCTGCTCTTGAAGAAATTCTTCTGGCTCACGGAAAGCTCCTCCTTGCGGGCGATATCCTCTTTCAGCTTCTGTTCCGACTCGTTCTGCGCGTCGTGGGACGCCGCGATAGTCTTCTGTATCTCGATAATCTGCTCCTGCTTTTGCTCCACCGCTCCGGCATTGTCCTCGAGAGTCTGCAGAATCTCCTCGAGCTCCAACTGAAACCGCTCCAGTTCTCCGTCGATACGGTCCACATTGGTCTGGTGGAAACTCTGGGTCTGCAGCATCTTGCCCACCTTTAAATCCCACTCGGCAACCTGCGCCGCAGCCTCCGACTCCCGGACGCGTCTCTCCTCCACTTCCTTCTGGAAGTTTAGAATCTCCTCCTGAGTGGTCTTTTCCAATGTCTCGCTGTCTGAAAGCTCCTTCTGGATATCTTCCTTTCCGTGTTCTATCTCAGTAATGCGGCCCTCAATCTCCTGTTCTTCCGCGCGGAGGCTCTGAGCGCCCTCCTGCTCCTCCTCCATACGCTCCCTGGCCTGAGCAATATTCAGACGGGCGGTATTCTGTGCGATGGACTTGCGCTGAAGCTCCGCTTTCAGAGTCTCCAGATTCATGCGCAGCTTATTCCTTCTGGCCTTGGTGTCCGCAATCTCCTGATTCACCGCATCCACCGTGGCGAGAAGCTTTTTCACACTCTTTGTCAGCTCCTCAATCTCACGCCGCCTTCCCAACAGATTGCTGTTGTTCTTAAAGGCGCCGCCGCTGATGGCTCCGCCAGGCACCAAAAGCTCACCCTCCAGCGTCACCATCCTGATGCCGTAATCATATTTCCGCGCAATCTTCACTGCATTGTCCACATTGTCAACCACCACGATGCGGCCCAGCATGGCCTTCGCCACATTCTGATACTTTTTGTCGATATCCACCAGCTCGTCGGCCATGCCGATGACGCCCTTTTCCGTCAGAGACTCGGGATTCTTAAATTCCTGAGGCTTGGTGATGCTGGTGAGGGGCAGAAAGGTCGCTCTGCCCAGACGGTTCTGCTTTAAATACTGAATCATCTTCTTGGCAGTATTCTCATCGTCGGTGACAATGTTCTGGATATTGCCCCCCAGCGCAGTCTCGATGGCCGTCTCGTACTTCTTGTCCACCTTGATGATGTCTGCCACCACGCCGATGATGCCCTTTTCCTTCTCCTTCTGCTCCATGACCTTCTTGACACTGCCGCCATAACCCTCATAGCGTTCTGTCAGATTCGTCAACGCGTCCAGCTTGGACTGTTCCATATGGTAGGCCGCCTGAGTCTCCCTCAGCTTTGCATCCAGATTGGTGAGCTTCATGCGGATGTCTCCGAGCTCCAGATTGACCCCGGCCTCCTCCTCATTCATCTTCCCCAGCTCCGCGGTGACGGCTTCAAACTCCGCCTCCAACTGCTTTAACTGTTCCTCTCTTGCAGCCTCCTCCGACTTGGCCCGTAATAGTCTGGAATTCAGCTCTGCCTTCCGGATATTGATCTGCTCCATCATGGTGTCAAAACGTCCCATTCTGGACTTGATGGTGGCTCGCTGATTCAATTCACCGATTATGACATTCTTGCCGTTTTCTATTTTGTTGTTTAATTCCTCGATTTCAGCCTGAATCTGCTGAAGCGCAGCCCGCACCGAGTCCGCGGTGTCCGAAATCTCCTGCACCTGATCGTCGATCGCCTGCTTTTCCTCCAGGATTTTCTGCTTTTCCTGATTGTGCGTGTCGATTTCCTGTTGGAGCGCGCTCTTTCGATTGTTCAGATGTGCGGCGCTTCCCTCGGCCGAATGAATCTGCTCCCGCAGCACATTGATCTGGCCCTCAAGCTTTCCCCGCAAGAGTCCTGTGTCTGTCAGATTCTCTCTGGCGGTCTCGATGGCCGTGTCCAGGGCCTCTATCTCCCCCTGAATCCGTTCATACTCCGACTTGATGCCCTCGTACTGTTCTGTAGTCTCCTGCAGATCCCGCCCCGCGATATCACATTTTTCTCCTACGGATTGCAGCTGCTCTCTGAGATGTCCGTTCTCCACGAGAAACATATTCACATCCAGCGTCTTTAATTCCTCTTTTTTCCTCAGATAAATCTTGGCAGTCTCAGACTGCTTTTCCAGAGGTCCCGTCTGTTTCTCCAGCTCAGTCAGAATATCGGAGACGCGCACCAGATTCTGCTGCTCGTTCAATAGCTTCTGCTGGGCGGCCGCCTTACGGCGCTTGAATTTCACAATGCCCGCAGCCTCGTCAAAAAGCTCCCTGCGCTCCTCGGGTTTGCCGCTCAAAATCTTGTCAATCTGACCCTGACCGATGATGGAATAGCCCTCTTTGCCGATACCGGTATCATAGAAGAGCTCATTCACATCCTTCAGGCGACACAAGGTTCCGTTGAGCAGATATTCACTTTCTCCGGAACGGTAGATTCTCCGCGCCACAGTCACCTCATCATAATCGATGGCAAGCTGATGGTCGGAGTTGTCCAGAGTAATTGCCACATAAGCATAGCTTAATGGCTTTCTGGTCTCTGTTCCCGAGAAAATGACATCCTGCATGCTGGCGCCGCGCAGCTGCTTGACACGCTGTTCGCCCAGCACCCAGCGCACGGCGTCCGCAACATTGCTCTTTCCGCTTCCGTTGGGGCCCACGATACCCGTGATGCCATTGTGAAACTGAAATACTATTTTGTTTGCGAAAGATTTAAAGCCGTGTACCTCAATGCTTTTTAAATACATATCCCTGTTCCTTCAAAAAAAGCAGCGCCTCATAAGCCGCCTGTTGTTCCGCCGCCTTTTTTGTCCTTCCCAAGCCTCTCCCGAGACTTTTGTCCTCCATGATGACTTCCACCACAAAGGTCTTATTGTGCTCCGGGCCACTCTCCTCCAGAAGTTCATAGTGAAACTCTTTCTTTAGCGTGCCCTGAATCAGCTCCTGAAGATTACTCTTGCTGTCATAGAACAGCCGTTTATTCTCCAGATCCGACAGAATAAAACGATTGATGAAATTCCTTGCCGGCTCCATGCCGCCGTCCAGATAGATAGCGCCAATCACCGCCTCCATAGCATCGGAGGTGATGCTCTCCCGGTCTCTTCCCCCGGTCTGCTCCTCGCCCTTTCCCAGACGCAGAAAGCATCCCAGCTCCAGATCCCGCGCGCAGAAAGCAAGCGCAGGCTCACAGACCATGGACGCCCGAAGCTTGGTGAGTTCGCCCTCCGGCAGCGACCTGTGCTCATGGAAAAGGAATTCGCTGGACACCAGTTCCAGCACGGCGTCCCCCAAAAACTCCAGCCGCTCATAATCCTCTGTCTTATTGATCTTCTGTTCATTGATAAAAGAGCTGTGTGTAATCGCCTGTTTTAACAGTTTAATCTCACGGAAGCGATACCCTATGCGTTCTTCCAAAGTGTCTAAATCATATCCGTCCCGCATATTCCTCCTCTATTCCATTCCTATTGCCATCTCTGTGTGCATTTTCCCATATGCAATCTTCGGGAAACGCCGTACAAAAAAGTATTCCCAAATACGGAGATTCGGGAATACCTGAGCAACTGAATCTTTTAGTTCAAAGCACCTTTAATCAATTCCACTGCTTCCTCAACCGTCGTAATCTTCTCAGCTTTCTCTGCAGCAATCTCGATATCAAATTCTTCCTCGATTCCCATAATAATCTGGAACACGTCCAGAGAGTCTGCACCGAGGTCATCCATGAATGTGGTTTCCGGCGTAATCTCCTCGGGGTCCACATTCAACACTTCTGCGATTACTTTCTTCAACTTTTCCAATTCCATGTCACTGTTCCTTCTTTCTTATGAATTTGCAAAAATATATATTGTGCAGTTTCCTGCCAATTTACTGTCGCTCATCCGAAAATCAGTCCTCCAGGACAATCTTCTCCTTGATTTTATCATTTATGCGTTGTTCCTGGAAGGTCAGACACTGGAGAATGGAGTTTTTGATCTCCACAGCCTTACTGCTCCCATGAGTCTTTACCACCAGACCGTTCAGTCCCAGAAGCGGCGCTCCGCCGTACTCCTCCGTGTCAAAACTCTTCAGGGTCTTCTTCAGCGCAGGTTTTACCAGCATCGCTCCGATAGTGCTGCGCAGAGTGCTTGTCATGCCTTCCTTCACCTTCTTGATCAGGACGCCGCCCACACCCTCGTACATCTTCAGTATGACATTTCCCACAAATGCCTCGCAGACTACCACGTCAGCCGCTCCTGCAGGGATATCTCTGGCCTCCACGCTGCCGATGAAATTAATCTCCGAGCAGTGTTTCAGCAGCGTAAAGGTATACTTCACAAAAGCATTGCCCGTCGCTTCCGCGGCACCGGGATTTACGATGGCCCCGCTGGGGTTGTGTCCTCGCGGGCCGGT
>JAIDDH010000114.1 GCA_029055435.1 Acetatifactor sp. | reverse complement strand
GACTTTTTATTGTGACATTTTTTCTCACATACTGCTTGCTATTCCAGCCGCTTAGAGTGATTAATGTAGTACCGAAAAAGAAGGAGGAAAACACAATGGAAACAAGGTACAACGTAACAGGAGAAAAGCGGAAGGAAATGGTGGAGGTCATTTCCGGAATTGTCGGAATGAGGGCGGTTTATATGAGGATGCCGACCTGCGCCTACGCCATCAGCAACATTACCGTAAGCAAGGATGGGACACTGGCATGGGATGAACGCACAGACAGCCGGACAATAGAAAAGGTAAAGGAAGCATTGGCGGCCGCAGGCTTCGCTGCGGAGGAAACCGCAGAAACGGTGCAGGAAGCCGGCATGGAGGAAGAAAGCACGGATGCGGAAAACAATGCGGAGGAGCCGGAAAATGCGCCGCAGGGGGCGGATGCGGGGCTTACGGTGGTGGTTCCGCTCGGCATGGTGCTTTGCGGAAACCTCACCAGGCTACTGGAAGCAAAAGGCAGCCTTATCAAAAAGGCCCTCGGCATTGATGACCTGCGGATTGAAATTGACGAGGAGAAAGTTTCCTTCCCATGGTTTTCCGAGATGCCAGATGCAGAGTCAGCCAAAGCATACACGCATTTTATTTCCGCACTCTGCGAGATGAGCCGGAACCAGAAGCGCATCACGGCGACCGAGAAAGAGGTGGAAAATGAGAAGTACGCATTCCGGTGCTTCCTGCTCCGGCTCGGATTCATCGGCACGGAATACAAGGGAGAGCGGAAGATCCTGCTGAAGAACCTTTCCGGCAGCTCGGCCTTTAAGAACGGTGAGAGGAAGGAGGCAGCAGGTGATGGTGAATGAGGCTTACATGAATGAATGGGGGCAGATATGTGCCGCTTACTGCAGGAAGGTAAACGCGGAGCTGCTTTTTGTAAACACCGACAACTTCGGGGTTCAGTATGATGACGGGACTTTCCGGCATATTTACGCAGATGAACTTGCACAGATACTGGAAGGGAGTGATATGGATGGGATTTCCGGATAGAGAGACTGTAGAGCGTGTCCGCAGGGAGTACCCTGCAGGGACACGGGTGGAACTGGTGCGGATGGACGATGCACAGGCCCCGCCCATAGGGACGCAGGGAACGGTCGAAGGTGTGGATGATACGGCGAGCATTATGGTCCGCTGGGACAACGGCAGCCACCTCCATGTGGTCTACGGCGTGGACGCATGCCGAAAGCTGGCAGATGACAGGGAGGTCACAGTGGAGGAACTGCTGCGGCGCTACTTCCCAAGCGGGACAGCGTTCTATTTTATGACTCCGAGTGGGTACGTTGGCCTTACAGCCAAGGATGCAGAGAAAATACTGGCGGGGAAAATGAAACCCAAAGGGCATCCGGGCAATCCTGAATTTGCAATGGAGATAGAAGTCCAGGAACTTCTGGAGTTCCGCTGCAAAGAAGCAGATGTCCAGGAGAGGCAGGGTGTGGTGCGCGCCTTTGTGTACTGACATCATGGAGCTTTTCAAAGCAGTCACGGCGCTGCCTGCGGAAACTGACCGGACGGTGTGAGACACTGAAAACTGCCATAAAATACACAAATCCCGGCCAAAATCATTGTGTAATATATGCCTCGAATTAGCTTGCTATTATCCCCTTTTAGAGCGAACATGTGTACTACCGAAAGGGAAAACGCACAAAACGGAGGAAAACAGCATGAACGCAAAGTTAGCAAGGCAGGTTGAGGAAATGAAGAAGCAGACCATCGGGGTCGAGGTGGAGATGAACAGCATCACAAGGAGCAAGGCGGCGAAGGTCGCAGCGGACTTTTTCGGGACAGGACGCTACCAGGACACAGCGAGGCGGAACGGCTACTACACCTGGAGCGCTTGGGATGTGCAGGGCAGGGAATGGAAATTCCAGAGGGATGTGAGCATCGCGGGGCCGGACAGCGAAAAGTGCGAACTGGTGACGCCGATCCTTACCTACGCGGACATGGAGACCCTGCAGGAGCTCATCCGGCAGCTACGGCACGCCGGGGCGAAGAGCGACGCGGGAAGGGGCTGCGGGGTACACATCCACATCGGGGCGAAAGGCCACACGCCGCAGAGCCTGAGAAACCTCGCCAACATCATGGCAGGCCACGAGAGCCTGATCGCGGACGCTCTGAACCTTGACCGGTGGAGGATGAGCCGCTACTGCCGCACAGTAGACCCACGGTTTTTGGAGGAGGTCAACAGGAAGAAGCCTTCCACCATGGCGGCTCTTGCGGACATCTGGTACACGAGCCACGGCGCAAGCTACGGCAGGGACCAGCACTACAACGACAGCCGCTACCATATGCTGAATTACCATGCAACCTTTACCAAAGGCACGGTCGAGTTCCGGCTCTTCCAGTTTGATGAGCCGGGCGACGGTCGAAAGGGCGGCCTACACGCAGGGCAGTTAAAAAGCTACATCCAGCTCTGCCTCGCACTCAGCCAGATGGCAAAGGAAGTCAAGACCGCAAGCCCGAAGCCGCAGCAAAATGAGAACCCGAAATACGCCATGAGGACCTGGCTCCTCCGGCTGGGCTTCATCGGGGATGAATTCAAAACTGCAAGGGATATCCTGACAAGGAGGCTTGCAG
>JAIDDH010000113.1:10876-27006 GCA_029055435.1 Acetatifactor sp. | reverse complement strand
AGGAGGTGGAGATCTAGGAGGACTAACTGACGTAGAAGCAGCTCTCCACTCTGGAGCAGGCGGTGGACGAGGTGATTAAGGAGCAGGAGACTGTGGGCGAGTACACCATTGTGAGGGGAGACACGCTCTCGGAGATATCCATCAAGGTCAATATTCCCATAGATAAAATTCTGGAATTAAACAGCGACAAGCTCAAGGATGAGAATTCCACCATCCGCGAGGGAGATAAGCTGATCATCACCGTGCCGGAGCCGGAGCTTTCCGTGGAGCGCATGGAGGAGAATTACTACGAAGAGATTTATGACGCGGAGATCATTTATATTGACAACGATGACTGGTATACTACTCAGACGGTAGTGCATCAGCAGCCTTCCGCGGGTTTTCGCAAAATTGTGGCGGATGTGCATTATCTGAATGACAAAGAGGTCTCCCGGGAGATTTTGAAGGAAGAAATTACCCAGGAGGCAGTGGCCAAGATTGTGGAGCGGGGCACCAAGATTCCGCCCACCTATATCCGGCCTATCTCCGGCGGACGTCAGACCTCGGGCTTTGGCAGGCGCAATGCCCCCACCAAGGGCGCGAGCACCTATCACAAGGGCGTGGACTGGGCAGTGCCCACGGGAACCGCGGTATATGCGTCATGCGGCGGCACGGTGGCCAAGGCCGGATGGGGAAGCGGCTACGGCTATGTGGTCTATATCGATCACGAGGACGGCAGACAGACCAGATACGGACATCTGTCCAAGGTGCTGGTGAAGGCCGGTCAGAGCGTGAAACAGGGTGAGCGGATTGCGCTGAGCGGCAATACGGGTGTGAGCACGGGACCTCATCTGCACTTCGAGATTCTTATAAACGGCAGCCAGGTGAACCCTCTGAAATACCTGAATTAATGCATCATTATTGCATCAGAACATGCATTCTATTTACAAATGCACCAAAATATGGTATAAAGCTTGTTAAGGTATAGTGTATAGTGTATTTGGGATAATAATTTTCATATAGCAGATAACCTGAACAAGAGGTAAGTATAAATGGAACAATACGCGGTGAAAGGCGGAAATCCATTGGTCGGTGAAGTTGAAATAGGGGGGGCTAAAAATGCAGCGCTTCCTATTCTTGCCGCAGCCGTGATGACGGATGAGACAGTATATATAGAAAATATGCCGGATGTGCGGGACACGAATGTCCTGTTGTCCGCGATGGAGGGCATCGGCGTGCTGATGCGGCAGGAGGGCAGACACAGAGTGGTTCTGAACGCCGCAAACATCAACAATACCGAAGTAGTGGACGAGCGTCTCAAAAAAATCAGAGCTTCTTATTATTTAATAGGAGCATTGTTAGGCAAGTACAAACAGGCGGAGGTAGTGCTCCCCGGAGGCTGCGATATCGGCAGCCGGGCCATCGATCAGCACATCAAGGGCTTTGAGGCTCTGGGTGCAAAAGTGGTCATTGAACATGGACTTATCAAGACCAGCGCGGAGCGTCTGGTGGGAAGCCATATCTATATGGATGTGGTCAGCGTGGGCGCGACCATCAATGTCATGATGGCGGCTACCATGGCGGAGGGCAAGACCGTCATCGAGAATGCGGCCAAGGAGCCTCATGTGGTGGATCTGGCCAATTTCCTCAACAGTATGGGCGCCAATATCAAGGGTGCGGGGACGGATGTAATCCGCATCAAGGGCGTGGCCAGACTGCACGGCACGGAATATGCGATCATCCCGGATCAGATAGAGGCGGGCACCTTTATGTTTGCAGCCGCAGTGACCAAGGGGGATGTGACGGTAAAAAATGTTATCACCAAGCATCTGGAATCCATCACGGCCAAGCTTCTCGAGATCGGCTGTGAGGTGAAGGAGGCGGACGACTGTGTCCGTGTGGTGGCTTCCAAGCCGCTGCACCACACTCAGGTAAAGACGCTGCCCTATCCCGGATTTCCCACGGACATGCAGCCTCAGATTGCGGTGACACTGGCTTTGTCCCAGGGAACCAGCATTGTGACAGAGAGTATCTTTGAAAATCGTTTTAAATATGTGGACGAGCTCACCCGTATGGGTGCGAACATCAAGGTGGAAGGTAATATTGCCATCATAAACGGTGTGCCTAAGTATACCGGCGCAAGCATTTCCGCACCGGATCTGCGGGCGGGAGCGGCTCTGGTGCTGGCGGCGCTGGCGGCGGAGGGCTACAGCACCGTGGACGATATCCGCTACATTGAGAGAGGATATGAGGATTTTCATCTGAAACTGCAGTCTCTGGGGGCTCAGATCGAGCTCATTGAGACGGAGCGCGACTTCCAGAAATTTAAGTTAAAGACCGGCTAAAACGGCTTGACAGAAGCAGCGCTTCATAGTATATTAACTATGACAACTTTATAACTTTTCTCTTATTCAGAGTGGTGGAGATACATAGGATCGATGAAGCCACGGCAACCCCTTTATGGAAGGTGCCCACCTGAGCGAGTAAATCCTGCAGAGAGGCAGGTCGAACAATAAGAGGATTTGACTATCGAAAATGGCAGGTCCGCTTTTTGTGAGCGGACCTTCTTTATTTTGTATGGATTTCGGGGGCTGTATTCATTTAACATTACTTAATTTTACATTAATTTATCCCGTTGAGTACCGGGGTAGACAAGGAGGAAAACATGGAGAAACATTTATTTACTTCGGAATCTGTCACGGAGGGACATCCCGACAAAATCTGCGATGCTGTCTCGGACGCCGTGCTGGATGCGCTGATGGAACAGGATCCCTTCAGCCGTGTGGCATGTGAGACCTGCACCAACACCGGATTTGTGATGGTGATGGGTGAGGTGACCACCAAGGCGAATATTGACATTCCGGCCATTGTGAGAAAGACTGTGACGGAAATCGGCTACGATGATTCCGCGAAGGGTTTTGACGGCAATACCTGTGCGGTGATGGTATCACTGGACAAGCAGTCCCCGGATATCGCCATGGGCGTGGACAAGGCGCTGGAGGCCAAGAAGGGCGAGGTAGGTATGACAGATGATCAGCTGGACGCTATCGGTGCAGGAGACCAGGGTATGATGTTCGGCTACGCCAGCAACGAGACGGAGGAATATATGCCCTATCCCATCGCTCTGGCACATAAGCTCACCGCAAAGCTCACCGAGGTGCGCAAGAACGGCACACTTCCCTATCTTCGTCCCGACGGCAAGAGTCAGGTGACTGTGGAGTACGACGAGAACGGAAAGCCGGTGCGTCTGGAGGCGGTGGTGCTCTCCACCCAGCACGATGCGGAAGTGAGTCAGGAGCAGATTCACGAGGATGTGAAAAAGTACATTTTTGACGCGGTGCTGCCTCAGGATATGATCGACGGCGACACCAAGTTCTTCATCAATCCCACGGGACGTTTTGTCATCGGCGGCCCTGCAGGAGACAGTGGTCTCACAGGGCGCAAGATCATCGTGGATACATATGGCGGTTATGCCCGTCACGGCGGCGGAGCCTTCTCCGGCAAGGACTGCACCAAGGTGGACAGAAGCGCTGCCTATGCGGCCCGCTATGTGGCAAAGAATATCGTAGCTGCCGGTCTGGCAGACAAGTGCGAGATTCAGCTTTCTTACGCCATTGGTGTGGCGCATCCCACCTCGATTATGGTGGACACCTTCGGCACCGGTAAGCTCGGCAACGAGAAGCTGGTGGAAATCATCCGTGAGAATTTTGATTTGAGACCCGCAGGCATTATCAAGATGCTGGATCTGAGGAGACCCATTTACAGAGCTACCGCAAGTTACGGACATTTCGGCCGCACGGATGTGGAGCTTCCATGGGAGAAGCTGGATAAGGCGGAGCTGCTGAAGAAATATCTGTGAGGGGAAGATGGAATATACCACAAATGATCTGTCCAAAATATTGGATGTGTCCACCAACACCATCAGGCGGTTTGAGGAAAAGGGATATCTGAACGCCATCCGGAATACGGACAACGGTTACCGACAGTTTGATTCGTCCGATGTGGAGAAGCTGATGTATGTAGGAAAGTACCGCAAAGTCGGTTTTAGCCACCGGGATATCTCTGAGCTTTTACAGCGGGATATCGACAGTGCAAAGGAGCTTTTGGCCGAGAGAAAAGCTCAGCTGGACGCTCAGATTGCGGAATATAAGGCACTGAGCCATCTGCTGAAAGATGATATCGCTCTAATTGACCGCATCCGGGAATATGGTTTTGATCTGTTTGAACTGGAGAGCAGTCCCTTTCATTATGTGCTCTATCGAAAGAGAGGAGAACTGTGTACGGGAGGATTTCAGGGTAGGGCGCTGCATCGCTTTATGTCCACCTGTCCCGAGTTTGAGTATATTTATATATTTGACTGGGAGGACATCCGGTCGGGAAATATAACTTGGAGTGCGGGAGTGGCGGCCAATCAGCTGATCACAAAAAAATATGGTGTGGATACGTCTCCGCCGGTGGAGTCCTATGAGCGGCATTTTTGCCTGATGCGTTTTGTGCGTGTGCCGCTGGATTTCCTGAATGCAGAACAGATGGCGGCGGACGAGCTGAAGAAGCTGATTTTTGATGATTTTGCGGATTACATGAGCGAGCATGATTATATGCCCGCGGGGGATGTGCTGGCTTTGAAGATTGGACTCTCCAGAGAGGATGATCAGCAGTGGCAGTATCTTCTGATTCATTTCCCTGTGGATAAAAGACAGAAATGATTAAGAAATAGCAGAGAAGATAAAAGACGGTTGGCATTTTAGACAATGCGGGCCGTCTTTTTTTGGTGGAATTTTCGAAAAATATTAGTTGACACTTACATTATGTAATGCTTTAAACTGGTGATAAATAGTAAGTTATCCAATTAATCAGAGGAGGTAAGAGATGAAACACGGAATGCAAAAATTTTGCAGGCGGGTTGTCGCTACCGTTTGTGCGGCATCTATGGTGTTGAGCGGAATTCTTTCCGACGTCGGCACAATAGTGACTCAGGCGGCAGCGGAACACACACTGTGGCTGGTGGGTGACTCCACCGTATGCGAGTTCAACGATCTGCTCTATTATCCGAGATACGGATATGGCACTCAGATCGGAAATTATTTGGACGACACTTACGAGGTACGGAATCTGGCTCTGTCGGGAACCAGTTCCAAGAGTTATCTCACCCAAAGTAATTATAATACATTAAAAAATGGGATTAAGGCGGGAGATACCCTGATGATCGGTTTCGGCCACAACGACGAAAAGGCCGAGGAAGCCCGATACACCAATCCCAACGGCGACTGGCAGACGGAAGGTTCCTTCGCCAAGAGCCTGTATGACAATTATGTCAAAGTGGCTCAGGAGAAGGGCGCGGAGGTGATTCTCTGCACTCCCATCGTCAGAAGAACCGATAAGGAGACATTCAGTGAAGATAAGCTCCATATCACCAAGGATTCTGGTACCTACAAGGGCGGTGATTATCCTGCGGCAATCCGGAAACTTGGTGCGGACAAGAACATAGCTGTGGTGGATCTGACCGATCTGACCAAGGAGCTGTACACAAAGCTGGGACCGGATGAGACCCTGTATCTTCACTCCTGGTCGAGCTCTAATCCTGCCACGGTGGACAATACCCATTTGAATCTCTATGGTGCGCAGTATGTGGCGTGGCTGTTTGCGAAAGCAGCAAAAGATACCAAGACCGATCTTGCGGCACATATCACACCGGGAGATAAGGAGCCGGAAAAGGATCTGGAGGCGGCCAAGCATCCCGACTATAAAGCGCCGGATTATGATGCCAATCTGCCTGAGAGCAAGCTGTGGTCGGATTATGGGAGCGGCGACGGTGAGGATGGCGTGCTTTTCAAGGGAACAGTATTCGGCAATCTGGGCGACGGGGAACCGAAGGCGGAGAACTATAAGCTGGAGACGGACGCCGACGGCAATATGCACATTCAGGTGCTGAGCAATAAGGGAGCGATTGCGGAAGGCGCGGACGGAATCGCCATGTATTACTATAAGCTGCCCGCGGGAAGCCAGTTTGAGTTTTCTGCGAAGGCAACCGTTCATTCCATCTCTGACGAAAGCGGAGCCGCTTTCGGTCTGATGGCCAGGGATGATATGTACATCGACAAAAACGGTTATATAAGCTCTGACTATGTGGCGGCGGGCAGTCTGGGAATCGGATGTAACTGCTTCTACAGACATGGCGGTACTCTGGGCGGAATGGTGCCCCTGGAGACAGAGACCGTGGAGGCTGAGGGAGTTTATAATCTGAGCATTGTCAGCAACTCGGACGGCTATGCCTGCACCTTCGGCAGTGAGGAAGGGCAGAGCGCAGGCTATGATTTTCACTTGAATTCAGTGGACGCCGACAGTATCTATATCGGTATGTTCGCGGCCAAAAATGTGGACGTCACCTACAGCAATATCTATCTCAAGGTAGACAATAAGGTGCTCATCGGCAATAAAAAGACTGAGTACAAGGTGACAGTGAAAGGCGATGAGCACGGTACGGCGAGAAGCAATACTACCTCCGCGGCAGCGGGAGAGACCGTGAAGCTTACCGCTGTTCCCGACGAGGGATATATTTTAAAAGAGTGGAAAGTGACAGGCGGTAATGTGACTGTGAAGGACGACATGTTTACCATGCCTGCCGCAGCGGTGGAGATACAGGCGGTCTTTGAAGAACTGCGCACCGAATGGGATTTCTCCAAAGACAATACCATTGCCGGAGGCAACGGTGTGGTGCTGGAGGGCAAAAAGGGTGTGGTTGCCGGTCTGCAGATCGATGCCACAAACGGTAAGTGGGATTCCACAGGCAGTCTTACAAGCGGCTGGGTACAGATAGGCCAGGGCACTGTGATTACCGTGCCCGTGACGGGAGCCTGCAAAGTCTCTGTATATGGTCAGACTGCCGATTATACGGTGGACGGTCAGAAGGCTACAGTGGCAAACGGTGAGGAGGCTTTCACCTGCAAAGGAAAGGATAAGAAAGTAACCATCGTGGTGACGGCGGCCACCGCTCTGAAATCCATCAAAGTACAGACGGGATCTTTCCGAAATATTGATGTGTGGGACTTTGGTGTGAAGGAGGAGGCTGACACCGACACTTACACCAACCATATTACACCGGCGGCTGTTCGCAAGGCAGATATCCTCTCGGCGGGGGGAACATATAGTAAGACTGCGGGTACGGCATTTGGTGACCTGACACAATACCACCAGAAGAATGATCGGTTTTACACCAAGAATGAAAGTGTGGCGGATTTGGCTCAGCCGAAAGATTATTCGCTGGCACTGAACGCTTATGCGGATGGATACACTGCGGCGGGCGCATGGTATTGTAATGGTGCGGGCAGCGCCACGTCTCGTTATATCACCATTGCAAATGTGAAGGCCGGAGATAAGATCGTGGCCTATATGGGAAGTATGTCCAACGGTGATATTACTTTCCATTTCGAGGGACAGGGAGAAGCGGCCGCGCAGAAGGAAACAGGAGTGGCGGCTTCGGGTAAATTTGAGCGGTTTGAGTTCATAGCGAAGTATGACGGCACTTATGCCATCTGGCCCGAAGGAAGTGGCAAGCCCATGTATCACAGAATCATGCGCGTGCCCAGCGTTGCTGTGAGCGGTACCATAGACTTCGGCGAGTATACGGGAACCGGATATTCCGTGAAGTTTGTGAATCAGACCACCAACAGTGAGACCGAGGCTGTGGTGGAGAACGGGAAATTTACTGTTATGCTGGCGGCGGGCTATACCTACAGAGCCGTATTTTCCGGCGCGGTGGGATTTGGTTTTACCAGCTCCAGCAGGGATGTGGAGATTGCGGACGCGGATGCTCTTACAGGCAAAGAAGGCATAGCTCTGGTGGTTGAATCGAAGAACACCTATACCTATTCCGGTAAAATCACCGGTTTTGCAGATAGCTACGATATTTCCAAACTGAGCGTTACCATGGTTCCTGCCGGGAATTCCACGGCGGATGAGGCGGCTCTTGTGATTGATGCACAGATGAACTTTACCGCCACCCTGCAGCCGGATGTAGCCTATACGGTGCGGCTTGCGGGCGTGAACGATTATGAGGTGAAGACACCCGCAAAAGTGGAAGCTTCAGAGGATTACGCGGAGGATATCACCGTGGCGTTAAAGCCTGTCTATGAAGTGACAGGAGGATTCCTTGGCATAGGATCTGCCAAAGTGACCGCGTTGACCTTCACCAATGTGGAGGACAATTATGTATATACTGCCACAGTGACTGATAAGGGGTATTCCGTTTCCCTGCGTGACGGCGCATATCTGGCGAAGGCAGAGGTGACGGGTTATAAGACCCAGACGCATGTGGTGGTAAACGGCGCGAAGCTGAGCAAGGATCTGCTCTTTGTGTCCACTGCACAGGCGGGAACCCTGCCCAAGGTATCAGACATTTATGTGGGGTATCCGAAGAAGGCAAATAATTATGCCACTGTGAGTGAGGCTCTGGCGGCCTGTGCGGCCATGGCTCCTGCCAGCGAGAAGGAGCGCGTCACGGTTCATATCGCTCCCGGTACCTACAGAGAGCAGCTGACAGTGACTACGCCCTATGTGAGTTTGGTGAATGATACCGACGAGGAGGTTCTGCTGACCTGGTATTACGGTATCGGCTATAAGTACTATAGTATCGACACAAGCGGTTTCTACAACGCAGAGATGGCATATGATCAATATGAGAAGAAGACTGCCGCAAAGTGGGGCGCTTCGGTATATGTGAAGAACAGCGCCACCGCATTCCGTGCGGAGGGAATCACTTTTGAGAATTCATTCAATCGCTACATCACGGATGAGGAGATCGAGGATGGCGTTGAAATCTCGGGAGAGGAAGCCATCACCGTAGTGAGAAAATATGGTCTGGATGTCAAAACCAAAGCTGCCACCGAGCGCGCGGCAGCGCTGGTGGTGGAGGCTGATCAGGCGGAATTTAGAAACTGTGAGTTCCTTGGCAGTCAGGACACGCTGCAGACAGGAAACTCAGCGGCACATCTGTATTTCAAGGATTGCTTGATTGCGGGACAGACCGACTATATCTTCGGCGACGGCAACGCTGTGTTTGACACCTGTGAACTGCGCTTTGTGGGTTACAGCGCGGGCAGTCAGGGCGGTTACATCAGCGCGACCAAGACTGAGAAGGCAGATAAAGGTTATCTGTTCAGAAACTGTGCCGTTACCGCAGGCGATGGGCTCACTGTGACACCGGGATATTTTGGAAGACCCTGGGGTGCCACCGCACATGTTGTGTTCATGAATACCAAGCTGGAGAAAGCGGATTTGATCGTGGCGGCAGGCTGGACGGAAATGAGTGGTGTGCAGCCGGAGAAGGCAAATTTCTATGAGTACAACACCACGACCCTGGATGGTACTGCGGTGAGCACCACAGGCCGCAAGGGCAATGTGATGACAAAGGAAGCGGCCGATGCGGTGAAGGTGAAGGATTACTTCGGAAGCTGGACTCCCGCGTTCTATCAGGAGGAGGCTGCAGAGGTTGCATTTGCAACGAAGCCTTTTGTCACCGACAATGGAGATTTGAACACGCCCTATCCCGGGCATAAACTGACTGTGGGCTACTCTCTGGGTGCGGCCAACGACGCCAATGACGCATCCCTGATTCAGTGGTATCGTGTAAAGGACGGCGCGGAGACTTTAGTTAAGACATCCAATGCTGTTGTGGATAAGACGTATAAGATTGCAAAAGAAGATGTGGGAAGCCATATCAAGGTTGTAGTGACGCCCACAACTGTAAGCGGCAATACCGGCACAGCTGAAAGCTGCACTGTTGAGGCTGTTGTGGGAGACGGCTATGAGGATCCCGACGCCACCGGAGGAGACGCCGTGCTGGGAGAGGGTGTAAACATCTTCCTCGCAGGCGATTCCACCGTCAAGGATTATTCTGCGAAAGGCATCAATTCCGGCGGAACGGCCAGAAACGAAGGCGCGTGGGGTGAGTTCCTCCAGAGCTATTTCAACAGTGAAAAGGTTACGGTGGTTAATTACGCAAACGGCGGCAGAAGTTCCAGAAACTTTATCAACGAAGGCTCTCTGGATAAAATTGCCGAGAAGATCGGCGAGGGCGATTATCTGTTCATTCAATTTGGACACAATGATTGTTCCAATGGTGCGGGTTATCTCGCCGACAGATATGTGCCCCTTGGCACGCCCGACGCAAACGGCATATATCCTACAACCCCCGGCGTGAAGAAGACGACGCCTGCGGAGCTGGCGGGCAACAAATATGGCGATACCTGCTATACCTATGACTGTGGAGGTACGTTCAAGTGGTATCTGCAGCAATATATCGATGTGGCCAAGAAAGCGGGCGCTACCCCCGTGCTGGTGACTCCTGTCTCGAGAATGTACTACAATTCGGACGGCACCATCAAGCCTCATCACGATGCTACCGACACGTCCACGCACACGCAGGTGACGTCCAACGATGCCTATGTGACGGCGGTAAGGCAGCTCGCCAAAGAGCAGAATGTGCTGCTGGTGGATGGATTTGAACTGACCAAGACACTTTTCGAGGACGCTTATAAAGCGGGCGGCAGTGACGTCTACGGTACGCAGATCATGCATAGCGGCGACAAGACCCACAACAACAAGCTGGGCGGCATGATCGAGGCGGCAGCCATCGCATCCGCCATACAGAATATGGGACTGAATATTTCCTATGCGGTGAAGGCTCCCGGTCAGGTATTGGGCGAGACCACGGAAGGCAAGACCGTATTTATGGTAAGCGGAAACGGTAAGTTTACCGCCTATGATATCAACAGCGATTATGACGAGAAAGCAGCTTATTGGGAAGGTGTCGGCCAGAAGATGTTCGATGCCATTGCCGAGAAGGCGAAAGCGCTGGGTGGCTCCGGTGGAAATCCGAATTTGCCTGTATTGCCTGTGAAGGGTGAGGGACTGGAAGTGGTGCTGGTGAATCCCGATGCGGACTACACCTATACCGGCAGCGCCATCAAGCCTGCGTTTGTGGTATTCAACAACGGCGAGCCGCTGACCGAAGGTGTGGACTACACCGTGAAGTACAGCAACAATGTGAAGGCGGCCGATAAGGCTGACAGGAAAGCACCTACCATCACTGTAACCGGCAAGGGCAGATTCACCGGCAAGACGACACAAACATTCACCATCGAGAAGAAGGATCTGAGTGATGAGGATGTGGTGAAGGGTGACATCGTAGTTGCTAAGAAAGGCAAGGCTGTCCCTGTCCTGATTTACAACGGCATGAAGCTTGGCACTAAGGATTATGAATTTGTCAACAAGGCTGATGCTTCAAAGAAATTTGAAGAAAGCGGAACTATTCAGATTCAGGCAAAGGCAAACGGCAACTACAAGACCGACGCACCCATTACTCTTGATGTGACCGTGGTAGAGAAACTGCAGAAGCTTAACATTGTGGTAGATACGAAGACGAAGCTGACCTACAATGGAGAGGAGCAGACTCCCGATATCAAGGTATACGACAAGGATGACAAGGCGAAGGCTACACCGCTGACCATTGAGACAGATTACCTCATCGTATACAGCGGCGACAAGACCTCTGCGGGGACTCAGAAATTCACTGTGATTGGCATGGGCAAGTACACGGGAAGCACGGCGAAGACCTACAAGATCAGCCCTCTCGCGGAGAAAGACACCACGAAGTTTGAGATCACCGGCGGGGAGAGCAGCTACAGCTACAAGAGCGCAGGCGTGACCTTAGATGCACTGGAAGTAACCTACAAGGGTGATAAGCTGGCCGAGGCACAGACAGAGACACTGACAGCAGGTAAGGACTACAAAGTAAGCTACAGCGGCAACAAAAAAACCGGCACCGGTAAATACACCATAACCTTCCTTGGCAACTACAAGGGAAGCACGGCGATCAAGAATCAGACCTTCAATATCGACAAGGCATCCTTTGCCGACTTGGATGTGGAGGTGAAGGCTGGTGACAAGGTATACAGCGGCAAGGCAAACACATACAAGTCCGCACCTTATGTACTGGTGGACGGCGTGGCGTTAAAGAGCTCTGAGTATACGGTGGAGTACTCCTATCTTGATGCAGCAGGCCAGAAGGTAGTTATTGGAAAGAACAAGGTAGAGCTTGCGGAAGAGGAGAACTCCAAAGAAATCACTGTGACGGTTACCTGTAAGGACAAGAGCAACTACAGCGGCACGGCAACGGGAACCTACAATGTAGTGAGAAAAGGTACAGACCAGACTGATATCTCCAAGGCAAAGATCACGTTCAAGAATAAGGCAGGAGCGAAGCAGAGCAAAGTGGAGTACACTGGAGAAGAGGTATATCCTGACAGCATTGAGATTAAGATCGACAAAGATACCACTGTCACTTTGACCTCCGAGAATTGGGATGCAGATGCGAACATTTCCGTAGAGTTCGTAAACAACATCGAAAAGGGCAAGGCATCAGTAATTGTCAGCGCTAAAGACGGCGGCAGCTATGTTGGCAGCAAGACCGCAAACTTCAATGTTGTGGCGCAGAGCCTCATGAACAGAACCGATATCTGGACCAATATCGCCAAAATATTTGGCCTGTAGGTCTCTGGCAATCGATGAAAAAGGTTTAAAATGGCAGCCCTCAAGTCATCACACGACTTGGGGGCTGCCTTCTTTATAGAATTCACGTTATTTAGAATCCACGTTCTTTTAAACCAGAGAGAAGCTTCACATAAAATTCACCGACATCAAATCCTTTGAGGTCTTTGTGTGTCAGATCGATCATATCGGCATGGGAGATACCTTTTTTGCCTGCGGACAAAAGTCCCAGATAATTGCCCCAGGCCGCGGAGGATACACTGACAAGTCCATCGTTGTCCCCCTCATATTTTTTGGACAGCAGATAGCCGATGTTCAGCGGGAAAAAAGCGCTCCTGTGGTTGTGCATCTTGGACATCACACTCTGATAATAAACGCCGGGCGCATCCGGCACTGTCTCATTAAATAATGCACAGGCAGATGCGGTTAGATCTTTGACGCCTGCAAGAAAATCCGGCCTGTCATCCCCCAGCATGTAAAACAATGCATTGTATCGCCTTGCTGTATAATGAATCAGCCATTTGGGCAGACGCTCCAAAAGCACGTCTGCAAACCGGCAGCCCCGGTGCGGCGTGTTTATGGTAGTGAGGGAGGCTACCCGCTCCGCCATGCCCAGTCTGCTGATGGCATACCGTGAGTCCAGACCGCCCTTGGAATGAGCTACGATATTGACTTTTTCGGCTCCGGTTTCAGCCAGCACACGCTCGATTTCCGACTTCAGTTCTGCGGCGCTGTCCGCCACTGCCAGCGAGGACTGTTGCCTGCCATAGTAGACCAGAGCGCCGTTCTGTTTCAGAAATCTGGGGATGCGTCCCCAGTAATTCAGGTAGTGCCAGTCCCGGAAAAAAATGCCGTGAACCATGATTACGGGATAGCGGGTGCGGCAGATGGCGTTTTCCACTCTGGCCGCATCCAGAAGATATCTGCTGCGGGCAGTAATCAATTCCATGCGGACTATCCGGCACCATCGATAAAACAGGAAAGCGTTTATCGGGAAGACCCACCACAGAAAAAACATGACAATTCTGCGCCCCAGCCCAAGCTGTGAGGAACAAAAGGCTGTGCGCCAGAAACCGTTGAGATAGTGAAACAGCAGCACACAATAGGCGACAGCCAGATTAATCAGGAACAAAGAGGAGGGCCCCATACGGCGGAACAAGACGATGCAGATTATCAGCTCTGCGGCCAGCGCGTAAAAGGAGGTGATAATCAGTTCATATCCTCCGGCCAGAATCAGCAGCCGGAAATTCAGTCCTTTCTCATAATGGGGCAGGATTTCCAAAGCTGCCAGGAGAACGATAAAGGCCACGCAGACAGTGACGCGCAGCCAAATGGATAACAGTCCCTGACCCGGTGAATCGCAGGATACAAAATAGTTGTTCAGTCGGGTGACAATCAGGGGACTGTTCATCATAATAAGCAAAAACAGAGTCTTATAGGTTCGTTTCCAAAATTTCATATCGAAAAATGTCATACTGAAACGGCTCCTTTGATGTCCTATGAACGCTCCGGGCGTTTCGGACGGCAGGAGCAGCCGATGCCAAGACCGCCGGCGCCGATATGACAGGAGACGCCCAGAGAAAGCTCGTCGCACAAAATCTCCATGCCGGGGAAAGCTTCCTGAATCTCGGCGACCCAGGAGGCGGTGGTCTCTTCGTCCGCACTGGATGCAGCGAGCAGAGAGACTTCGCCCTTGTCATACGCTTCCTTGAACACCGTTTCCAGATCATGACGCATCGCCTCGATCATGGTCTGTCTCGCCTTGGAAAAACCGCGGCATTTCTTGAAAGTGTCCAGAGTGCCAACGTCAAATTTCAGCACCGGTTTAATATTGAGCAGTGTACCCAGAGAAGCGGTGGCAGGACTGATGCGGCCTCCACGTTTTAGATTTTCAAGTGTCTCCACACCCACATAGATGACCATTTGGGCCCGGGCCTGTTCCAGTGCGGTTTTGATCTCGGCGGCGGAGAAGCCCTCCGAGACCATCTCCAGCGCGTCCAGCACCGCGCGGTGCTGAGGTGCGGAGACTCTGCCGTTGTCCACTACGAACACTTTTCCGTCATATGGGGATTCCTGCGCCAGAGCCGCCGCTGTGGCACAGGAGCCGGAGAGACCGCTGCTGATGGGAAGATACAGAACGGTCTCAAATTCCTGGAGTGCCTCGTCCCAGAATTTCATTACATCTGCCGGAGCGGGCTGTGAAGTGGTGACATTGGCGCCGCTTTTAAGGCGGTCATAGAACTCCGGACGTGACAGGGACACATCTTCATAAAAACATTCTTCTTCAATATAGAACGGCATGGGCAGTACGCGGATGCCGAGTCTTGCGGCTTCTGTCTGAGTGATGCCGCTGTGGCTGTCGGTCAGGACACCGATGGGTTTCATATAGATTACCTCGATTCTTCGGATTCCATAAATAGAATTCATATATAAATTTCATAAATTACATAATGCGAGCTAATTATAGACGAAATAGGGAAATCTGTCAATTATACGGAGGGAATGCCGGAATAATTGCGGGAACAGGGTCGGAAATCCGGTATATTTTTTCTGGATTGTAAAGGTTTGGAAGAAATGCTGGAAAGAGCTGGTAAATGGGAATAAGGCAGATAAAAAGGATTGTGAATGTTGACTAAAGCACCCGAATTATTTTAGCCATATTGCAGAAAAATTATTAAGAATGTACAAAAAAATTGCAAATTGACTTTGTTGATGCTAAAATTAAACATAACTAAATAAGATGCGATAACTGGCATTTTATGAAGTAGATACTATTAAGAAAGGGAGGAAGAAAAAGAAATGTTTAAGCAAGGAAACATGACAAGAAAGCTTAAGCAGCGGTTGGGCAGAGCGATTTCTATCGTGATGTCTGCTGCGATGATTGTGACGGCGCTTCCGGCAGACATGCTGGGCGGCATTGCAAGCGTAAGCGCAGCACCGGACGCAGGTTCGGCAACTGTCTTGAATGTATCTGACATGACCAAGGGCAAAGTTCCCGCGGGTGCTATGAACGGCAGCGTTTTCAGTGCGGAAAATGACAGCATGTCGGTTGTGGAAGATACACAGACGTTTGATGGGGAGGATTTCACCAAGAGTCTGAAGCTGACTGCGGATTCTGTCATCACATTTGATGCAGCGAAAGGTGATACGCTGAAGGTTTATGCGATGACAGATAATGGGCAGGATGGCGGAAGCGGAGCCAACCCTGACGGCAAAGAGGACGCAAACGGCACCCAGGCAGCCAAGAGTGCTACCAAGCTTACTGTGACCGGTGAAGAGAATGGAAGCGGTGACAACAAGGCTCGTGACACTCAGAGCATGGATCTGACTGGGACGCTGGCTGTCAAGACACTGGAACTGGCTGTTGACGGCAGCTATACCCTGACGGCAGACGGTAAGGCGAAGGTATTTTATCTGGAGCTGACCGAGGGGACTCAGCAGCCGGACGGGAATTTCATTGTTAAGCGGTATGTTCTGGACGCATCCACGACTCCTAACGACGTGGACGAAAACGGGGCGGCTGTAGACAATGTGGAGATTCCGGACGGAACCAAGCTTGGCACCGACGATTACTTTGAGGTGGTGCTTGGCGTTACGTCTGACGG
>JAIDDH010000113.1:0-10776 GCA_029055435.1 Acetatifactor sp. | reverse complement strand
AATGTGGAGATTCCGGACGGAACCAAGCTTGGCACCGACGATTACTTTGAGGTGGTGCTTGGCGTTACGTCTGACGGAAAAGAGGAGAAAGGTACCGTTAAGAAGAGAAAGGGTACCGAGTATCTGAAAGGCTATGAGATCGGGAAGTATGATTCTGCGTCGATTGATTTCACCGTAAAGGGAACCGCTGACGTGGAGCTGGTGGTGAGTTCTACGGGCGGAAGCAATCATTCCCTGCTCGCTCTGAAGAATGCAGAGGGCAAGCTGATCAAAGCTGACAGTGCAACCGGAGCATCGCTTGTGGCGAAGGAAGACGGAAGCTATGACTTGTATGGAAACCAGACAACCCCGAGCACTCTGGTATTCAAGGGTCTGGCAGCAGGTACTTATTCCGTAGTATCTCCTCTGGGAGAATACAACCGTGGCGCATGGTTGATTAAGGCCAGTGTCACAGACACTTTTGCGGATGCGGGATCGGAGGGACCTAGCGGACCTGTTGTGCGCAAGCCTTGGGAAGAGGTGGAGGCTCCCGAGATCGTGAGCTTTGCCTTGAACGAGAAGAACAACGGCAAGATCACGGTGATCGTAAAGGGTCTGATTGGAGCCGACGGAGCCGACAGCATGGAAGTGGATATGCTGGACGAGAAAGGCGAAGTAGTGGAACAACAGGTTGATTCCACGAGAAGTGCGTTTGATAAGGTAACGGAACAGTATCAGTTGGAGAAGACGTTCAATTTTACACCCGCTTCCAGCGGTGACTATACCTTTATCGCCCGTCTGGTGCGTGCAGGTGAAGAGAACAAGGAAACAGCTGAGACCAAGGCGATTACTTTTGCATTGCCGCTGGCTGCTCCTGTCATCAAGAGCGTAACCAACAAAGGAACGGTTAACGGCAAGGGCAGAATTGAGATCGCATGGCAGAAGGTAACTGAGGCGAACAGTTATGAAGTTACCGTATCCACGATCAAGACGGCAGCGGGTGCTGAATCCAAAGCACAGCAGAAGTTCAACGATGTCGTTACATTGCAGATGATGGTGGAAGGTTTGGAAGTAGGAAGCGAAGTGGAGGTTGCAATTGTTGCAATCCGCAAGCGCGACGGTATCAAATCGGAAGCAGGTAAACAGACGATAAAAGTCAATGGTGAGACAGAGCGTACATGGGCACTTACTGTCTATGGTGCAAGCACCAATATGACAAACAACGGATTCAAGAAAAATGATGATGGCACTATAAGCCTGTACAGTAAGAACGGTTCCGGTAAGCTGGTGCCTGCTACCACAGATGGTCTGGCATTCTATTATACGAGAATCGATCCTGATGAGGAGAACTTCACACTGACTGCGGATGTGAAAGTAGATCGTTGGACTTATTCAAACGGTCAGGACGGTTTCGGATTGATGGTATCCGATGCGGTAGGTGAATCCGGAAATTCTGATGATTTCTGGACCAATGCTTATCAGCTGGTTTCCACCAAGATTGAGTACCGTTGGGATCCTACACTCAATGACGGTAAAGGTGGCGTAACAACCGCAGATGTGTTGGAGCCTGTCCGCAGATACTCCATGAGACAGGGACTCGGCTGGATTGCCAAGACCGGAGCTACTGCTCTGGATGTGGCGAATATTAATGCTGGTAAAGCCACAGCACCGAAGAGCTTTAGTTCCACATCGGGCACGCTGGAGACCAGTGCAGGTCAGGCATATCTTCCGGGCGGCGACTACAACATGGTAGAGAACATCAGCAATCCCAGTAAGTCGATACCTACTTATGGAAAAATGGATCCGGTTTCCAACATGACGCCTGTGACAGAGTTCAAGCTGCAGATTCAGAGAAACAACACCGGTTATATTCTCCGGTATCTGAGCAGCAGCGAGAAAGATGAAGCCGGCAAGCCTGTTGTGCTGGGTGAGCAGATTTTCTATGATGAGGACAGAAACACTTTAACACAGATTGACAAGAACAATATCTATGTTGGTTTTATTGCAGCCAGAAATGCAGAAATAACTATATCCAATATTGATATTACCACGATTCATCCCGACGATGATGAGGCAGCTGCGGAAAGAGAAGTTACAACGGTAATTTCTAACTATACAATATCCTCTCCTGAGTACTCCAACTCTTCCCGTTATAACTTGATCTTCTCGGGCAATCAGGATGGTAATCTGACGATTCTGGGCGAGAATGACAAAGTTGTCGCAAATACGGAGATTACTGCGGGTAAGAAATATACTTTTGGAACAACCTTGAAACGTGGTGCGAATGTGTTTGATTTCACTTTTGTACCTAATCCGGACTACACGCCCGGCCAGTATCAGGTTATGGATAACCATGATACATGGCATCAGACGTTCACCGTAACTTATCAGGAACTGGACGGTGAGTCCATTTATGTGGCTCCTACAGGTAAGAGTGATAATGCCGGAACAGTGGAGAGTCCTCTGGATATCTATACGGCTGTAAATTATGCTCATGCGGGTCAGACGATCTATCTGGCAGGCGGTAAATACGACCTTGTTGATATCTTGCTGATCGGTAAAGGCCATGACGGCACAGAGAAAAAGCCCATCACCATGATGGCAGCAGCGGATGCCGTGGGAGATAACAGGCCGGTTCTTGACTTCAGCGGCCAGAAAGAGCCTAAATCCGCTTTCATCATTGCGGGCGATTACTGGCATCTGAAAGGATTTGACGTGACCAAGTCCCTGGCGAGCCAGAAAGGTATCCAGGTATCCGGACACTACGGTCTGCTGGAGGATCTGAGGACTTACCTGAACGGTAATACCGGTATCCAGATCGCGCGTTACGGCAGTGACAGCCGTGCAGACTGGCCTGCCTACAACACGGTGCTCAACTGTACGTCCTACTTGAACGCGGATCCCGGATTTGAGGATGCGGACGGATTTGCGGCGAAGCTGACTATCGGCGACGGCAACCGTTTCGTGGGATGTATCGCGGCATACAACGCGGATGACGGATGGGATCTCTTCGCAAAGAGGGAGACCGGAAGCATTGGCGCCGTGACCATCGAGAACTGTCTGGCGTTCAAGAACGGTTATATGCTCGGTCCCGTCGATGAGGAAGGCAAGGCCGCGTTCTCTGGTGTAGAGGGAGTCGACATAACTGCAACGACGGAAGGTAAGGCCGGTAACGGTAACGGATTCAAGATGGGCGGTGACAGCCTGCCTGGCGGTCATGTGCTCAAGAATTCCATTGCGTTTGGCAACAGAGCGAAAGGTATTGATTCCAACAGCTGTCCTGATATTCAGGTTTACAACAGTATCTCCTTCAACAATGAAGGCTACAATGTGGCATTCTACACCAACAATAAAGCAATCAGTACTGATTACTTTGCGCAGGGAGTTCTGTCTTACAGAACAAAAGATGCGAAAATGGATGATAGTGCCATCAAGCATGACCAGATCAATCTGCAGACGCAGAATGAGTCCAAAGTATACGGAACCACCAATTTCTATTTTGACGGTTCTGCTTATGTGAACAGCGCGGGCGAAAAGGCTGCCGATAACTGGTTCAAGAACATGAATATGCAGACCGCGATAAGAGATCGCGTAAACGGTATTCACAGAGAGGCCGACGGAACCATCAATATGGGCGGATTCCTGGAGCTGACTGACAAGGTTCCCGAGGGTGTGGGCGCGAAACTTGGTAATACTTCTTATGAGACCATTATTGAGAGCGCCAAGCCCCTCGAGGTGAATGTCATTGCAGCAGAGGTGACCACGCTGAATGATGTGAAACTACCGGAAGGTTATACATGGGCATATCCCGAGACCTTGACCGCTGTGTTTGCAGGAACCAAGAGTGAGTTCATCGCTAAGGATAAGGAGACCGGCGCTGAGAGAGCAGTTGTTGTAAACTTCATCGACGTGATTGGCGTTGAACTGACTGCAGATAGCGAGAGTCTGATTGGCGAAGGCACGCTGAAACTGACTGCAAAACCCATAACGGCGCCTGAGGTGACCGATGAGGAATTTGCTTCGGCACAGCACAAAGTTACACCTGTCTACGAAATTAAGGAGTCCTCTAAGCTGAGCCTGAATGTGGCTGCTGTGGAGGGAGAAGCAAATGCGAAGAATGTGACAAGAGCAACAGCTTCCGGTGAAGGAATTGCGAAGTTTACTGCAGTTATGTCTGTGACCATAAAAGGCAAGACCGTCAAGAAGCAGGCAACTTACAGCTTTACCACCAGAAAGGCACCTTTTGAATTCTCCTATGACATTAATACTGCAGGAGTGACAAAGAGTGCGGACGGCAGCAGCATCATGGTTGCATCGGGTGTTGCATCTTTCACACTGGATAACCTGAAGGTTACGGGAGTAACCGGCGGTGAAACCGTGAAAGTAACCACCAATGACAGCAAGGTAATCACTGCCAGCGGTAACACTCTCACGGTGAAGGGAGAAGGAACCGCAACAATCACTTTGACCGCGACATCCGATAAGACGGTAGTTAAGGTTGTATCCGTGACGGTTCGCGGCAAGGAATTTAAGACTAATGTGTCCACCATCACAGTGGATAAGGCAAAAATCAGCGGTGCACAGATTACAGCAGTGGCATGCTACGGCGAGAAGATTGTGGCCGGAAGCGTCAGCGTCAAGAGTGTGCTGAAGGGCAAGAATGCTGCCGCAGACCTTGTATCCAAGTTCACGGTTACACCTGTGGTAGGCAATATCTATAGCATCAGCGCCGATGACACCATACCGAACGGTACCTACAATCTGGTTCTGCAGGGTAAGCTTGAGGGCAGTGCGGCAGACGCGGCACTCACAGAGTTTGAGCCTCTCATAGTGAAAGTGATTGAGACCAAACCGACCGTATCAATCAAGCAGACCAAGAAAGTAAACCTGTTCTACAAGTACAACAGTAATTCCAGCAGAGGAACCTTGAAGCCCAGCTCCAAGCTGGCAAGCGTGACTCTGACTCAGACCGACACGACTTCCGATTTCAAGCTGGCGGCCGATGGCAAGACTGGTAACTACACAGTCAGCCTGAAGAAAGAGGCAGAGGGCAAGAAATCGCCGGTTAAGAAGATGACCGTCAAGGTGAGCTTCAACGGTTACAAGTCCAAATATGATAAAGAAGTAAATATCAATGTCGGCACGGAGAACAGAGCACCCAAGCTTGTTCTGGAGGTAGACAATAAGATTCTGTACACGCAGCTTGGCATCAAGGATACAGAAATCCGCATTCTGGATAAGGCGACCAACACTTATGTGTCCGGCGCAAATGTAGTGCTGGCAAGTTCTACCAATGCTTATCAGAAGGCAAATGCAAACTTCACGCTGGATGAGGAGAACGGTGCTTATGTTCTGGGCACAACCAAGAGCGGTAGCGCCAAGATCAGCGTACAGGATGCAGACTGGACGAAAGAAATTGTACTCAGCCAGGCTATCACGGTAAATACGAAAAAGCCTACGGCAACCTTTGCGGTGGCTAAGCTGAACAGTACACCTGAGTATGCAACCAAAGAGCAGGCAAGTGCGCTGATTACTGTGAAGAACGTAAAGGATTACACGGTTAAAGATCTGAAGCTGACCGGCACCAATGCTAACTCCACCAAGTTGCTGGATTATTTGAACTATAGTGTGATTGTCGATGAGGAAGGCCAGAATCTGTTACAGGTATCTCTGAACAAGGCTCTGCCCACCAAGGCAAATGGAAAGAGCGAGTTCAGCGGAACCTACAGCTTCAAAGCTGAATTCAAGTTGAACAAGATTGAGCAGACGGCTACGGTTAGGGTGAATATCACTCCTATGGCAACTGTTACCACTTCCCAGAAGGGCAGCATCGATCTGGTGAACAGAAGCGGAAGTTCCGTTACTGTGAAACCCGTGCTGAAGAATCTGAATGGTACAGTGATTAACATGTATCTGAAGGATGACGCAAGCAATCAGTTTGATGTAACATGGGACAGCGAGAAAGCTGCGGCAGTAGTGAGTGCAAAAGAGTTGACCGATATGAAGAAGGGCGGCAAGTATAAAGTGACACCTGTCTTCCAGGTACAGTTGGAGAACGGAGTGGTGGAAGTTGAGGCAAAGACCATCACCATCACACCTAAGTCATCCAACGTGAAGACAACGCCGATCCTTCCTATGGAGACCAGACTTTCTGCTCCCAGCGTGACGGCGACCGCTTCCGTGAAAGCAAAATCTCCTGCAAAGGCAGAGATTCTGGGCATGACTCAGATGAATTATCTGGATCAGTTTGTGGTAGAGTATGACGCACAGAGCGACACCTTGTTCGTGCAGCTTGCGGATACGGCAGGATTGAAGGCTAATTCCACTTACAAGATTACCATGACCCTGGATATCCAGGATGCAGGCGTGAATGTGAAGAAACAGACCATCACGGTGCCTGTAAAAGTATTGAAGTAAATTTCTATTTGTAAAAATCATAAGTTCTTGAAAAGGGGCTGTCGCACTTTGGTGCGCAGCTCCTTTTCTATGTGGTGGTGTTGGATTGTATACAAATATGTTGATGGCGAGCAGAGAGCTTTTTGTGCAGATTTACCAAAAAACAGAGTGAGATGTTGATATTTCATACTATGGAAAATCCCGTGAGATAGGGGTAAAATAGTATATGCAGAATACTTTGTGTTTCCGGGAAACGACGGCTTGATTGTTGGATACAGAAAATAAAGTGATTTTGTGATAGAGGAAGAATTGTTATGCAAAGCCGTGTGGGCGGCAGAAAGGGAAAGGTATGAAAAAGACGATTCTGGAAATTCGGAAGGTCATTGCCAAGGTGTTGATTGTGGCAATGATGGCGGGAGTGGTGCTGCAGGACGGCGTAGCACTGACTGCCAGGGCGGCCGCGAGTATCACGATTACCGAGGTTGCAGGTTATGAGGAGGGCGCTTATGTTGAATGGGAGCCCGTGGATGGAGCAGACGGCTATCAGGTCTATGTGTCCGAGGATAATGATGTGTGGACATTAATTGACGATGAGCTGATCAGAAAGTATCCGGGGTATTTCAGAGCGGATGCACTGGGGCTTACCGCCGGAAAATGGTATCTGAAGATTGAGGCCGCCAAGTTTGATGCTAATAAGAATAAGGGTGATACCGTAGCGGAAGAGGTGCTGGCGGTAGAAGTTGTTCCGCATGACCGTTCCGGCTATGCATGGGTAAACGGGACCTCTTCGGGTGCGTATAATGAAGACGGTTCGCTGAAGGCCAATGCCAATGTTGTTTATGTGACAGATGCGACAAAGGATACAGTGAGTCTGAATGTCACAGGAGCAACCGCTAATCCTTGTGTGGGTATTCAGGGTATTTTGGATGGCTATGCAAAAGGGAAAGAGTCGAAACCGCTGGATATTCGTATTATTGGAAATGTGACGAATGCTTCCTATTTGGAAAGCGATGATATTGTGGTTGAGACAAAGAATGAAAAGATGGGAATCACCGTAGAAGGAGTGGGCGAGGATGCTGTAGCGAACGGCTGGGGAATCCGCGTTAAAAACGCCAGTAACGTAGAACTCCGCAATCTCGGTTTTATGAACAGAAGCAGTGTGGGAGAGAAAGATAATATCGGTCTGCAACAGGGCAATGACCATATTTGGGTACATCACTGTGATCTGTTTTATGGAAATGCGGGCAAGGCTGGAGATCAGGCTAAAGGTGACGGTGCGCTGGATGTTAAGAAATCCAAATGGGTGACCCTGTCCTATAATCACTTTTGGGATTCCGGGAAATGCTGTCTGCTGGGCAATAACGGTGGTGAAGATTTAACCTATTGTATTACATACCATCATAACTGGTTCGATCATTCGGATTCCAGACATCCTCGTGTGCGTACACATACGGTACACGTCTATAATAATTATTATGACGGTAATGCTAAGTATGGTGTGGGCGCGGCACAGGGTCCCGCAGCTGTGTTTGTAGAGAACAATTATTTTAGAAATTGTGCGCATCCGATGATGATAGCCGGACAGGGTTCCGATGTGGGAAGCGGAGATGATGGAAAAGGTACGTTTAGCGGTGAAACCGGCAGTATGATCAAAGCGTACGGCAATATTATTGAAGGAGCGAAAAAATTCATTCCTTATTCGGAAAATAATACAGATTTCGATGCTTATGTGACTGAAACCAGAGATGAGAAGATTCCTGACACGGTAAAGACCCAAAAAGGTGGAAATACTTACACCAATTTTGATACCGCGGCAGACTTTTATAAGTATACACCGGATGACGCGGCAGATGTTCCCACTATCGTGATGGCAAGTGCAGGACGAGTAAACGGAGGTGATTTTACCTATACTTTTACTGCAGCAGACGACAGTGATTCAACGGTAAATCAGGACTTAAAGAATAAGCTGTTGAATTATACTTCTCAGCTGATAGCTGTAGGCGGCATTCAGGGCTCTTCTGTAAAGGTGGAGTACACAGTTACCTTTGACCCTAACAATGGGGATGCTGTTTTTACAGAGACAGTGGCTGCGGGAAATACGGTAGCCATGCCGGCTCTGTTTGATGAAAACTCTTCTAATAATGGAAAGAAATTCGGCGGCTGGTATAATGGCACTACCAAGTGGAACTTTTCTAATCCGGTAACAGGAAACATGACCTTGACTGCCAAGTGGCTGGAGGAGGGTGAGGAACCTGACCCCGGACCGGGAGGTGAGGATATTGCCGGTACTCAAATTCATGACTTTACCGCCAATGGTAAAACAAGCACTTTTTATACGATAACGGGAAATCTCAGCACGGGCAAGGGGACCTGTACATATGATGGCAAGAATTTAACACAGTGCCTGAAAATGGAGGGTGGCACCAATATTTCGTTTACGGCTCCCGTTGACGGAAAACTGACATTGGTATTTGGCGGAGATAAGGATCCTGCTCCGGGCAAAAAAGTAAACATTAATGACACCGCCTATACCTGTGACGGTAATGGTATCGTGACACAGGATGTGGCAAAAGGCGCTGTCAAGGTGACAAAAGGCGAGACAATCAATCTGTTTTATATGGTTTATGTGCCGAATTCCTCAGGCGGTGGAGATGATACAGCCAACTATACGATCACTATTGATAAGGCGGATGGTACGGCAACGACCACTTTAACCGTAAAGAAGGGAACTGCGGTAACAGCTGCACAGATTCCTACACCTGTCAGAGAAGGCTATGAGTTTGTCAGATGGGTGGATGCAAGTGGTAACACTGTGACACTTCCTTTTACACCTTCCGGCAATATGACCATCAAGGCGGAATGGCAGGCGGTTGGAGAGGTGACTCCTGACCCGGATAAGACCTACAATATGGAGCTTCTGGCATTGGATATCCCCGGAGGTACCTATACTTCCGATTTCACCAAGGGTGGATTTACTATCCATGCCAATGACGCGAAGGATGAGTCGGGCAAAGCAACAGGAAACGTCAGCGTGGATGTTGCATCCGAGAAGACAATTAACGGAAAGAAGTATACGGGAAGACTGAAAACCAATGGCGCAGGCGCCAAGGATTACAGGAGCATTTCCTTTACCACCACGGGAGCGGCGACGCTGTCCATGGCATGTATCGTAGCCACTACAGGTGAGACCCGCACAGTGCATGTTGCAGCACTGAATGCACAGGGAGAACTGGTGGACATTACCACGGGGATTACGGTTGACAATAAGGCGGCTTCTGCAATTTCCATAAGCGGCAGTGATGGCAATTATGTTACCGTGGAGCTTTCCGAAGCAGCTACTTACTATATCTGGGCAGACGGCAGCGTAAATTTCTACGCCATCAATGTGACATATCCGAACGGTGTTGCGCCTCTGTTCTGCACCGTGAAGTTTGATTCCATGGGCGGTCTGTCTGTAGAGGATCAAAGGTGTCTGGCCGGGGAGACCTGTGTGGAGCCTGGCGAGACGATAAAGGACGGCTATGTGTTCGACGGCTGGTACACGGATGCCGCATGTACGAAGAAATATGATTTCAGTACATCTGTAACCCAAAATATAACGCTCTTTGCAAAGTGGAAGCTGGATGAGAACGGCGGCAAATATTTGACCCTGGATATGAAAGATCTTCCCGCCAGGGATTATAAAGAGAAGTTCTCTAAGAATGGTTTTACCTTTGCTGCGACTGCCAGCAAGGCAATGGCGGTAGAAGCCAGCGGAGCAACCGTAGACGGGGTGAATTATACCCAGAAGTTGAAGTTTAACGGTACGGGTGATGCCAGTGCCAGAAATCTTTCCTTTAAGGTGGAAGGAAACGCTACTTTGACAGTGGTGGTGGAAAGCGGAAATACAAGTACGGCCAGAGAGTTGGTAGTGACTAATGGCAGTGAATCTCAAAATATTACGGATATCACCACGGCTGCAAAGTATACCAAAGAGCTTACTACGGGAACATGGCAGATTTATTCTAAGAAGGACGGAATGAATATCTACTATATCTCCGTGGAAGGCGCAGGTGTGGTGGAGCATTATACCATCACTATCGACAAGAAGAACGGTACCGCGGCAACCAAGAAGACCATTACCGCGGGAGAACAGCTCACGGCAGAGGATCTTCCCACATTGACCAAGGAGGGAGACACGTTCCTCGGCTGGGCGGATGAAAACGGCAAAATTCTCACTGTGCCTTACACGCCTACCAGAAGCATGACCATCACAGCAAAATGGCAGAGCGACAGCACTCAGCCCGGCCCTGGTCCCGGCCCCGATGACCCTATCGACCCGGACGAGGTGGGACTGCATGTGAGGCTGAAAAATCCCGACGAGACCTACACCTACACTGGCAGCGCCATCAAGCCTGCCAT
>JAIDDH010000112.1 GCA_029055435.1 Acetatifactor sp. | reverse complement strand
ATACAACAGTCCCTGCGATAACCCTTTTCCAGCATTGCATCTTCTATTAACTCTTTCGTTTTTCTTGTTTTATTTACTTCCCCTGCGTCAAACACAAATAAATCTGCATGATAGCCGGCATTTATTAATTTATTCAAAATACTGACGGCATATAAATCTTTCACAACACTATCTGTAATCACTGCAAATTTAGTAACGCTGCCGACTAAACCAGTTTGAATATCTAAAATCAGTTGATCTTCTAAACAAAATCCTATCTCAATTTCATAACTTTCATCAATAATCTTTTTCAACTCAACATTAAAAACACTCATATGTAACCTCACTTATTTACTAATCAGTCAACCGATTCCGATTTATTGCACTGATTATATCACAGGTAATTAATAGGATTCAATTTGTTTTGTAAAATCGCCAAAGCTGTGAATCAGCCGCACTGATCTTGGGAGGGCCATCTTCTTTGTCAGGTTGACAATATTCCACAAGTGGAATATAATGCAAAGTAAAAATAAATGAGGAGTAAGGGAATGTTAAAGCATGGAATTTTAGGATTAATAAATTATCGTGAAATGACCGGGTATGAGATTATGCGGACTTTCAGAGATTCCCTGAACTTTTTCTGGGAAGTGCAGACCAGTCAGATATACAGGGAACTGCAGACATTGGAAAGTAAGGGATGGGTTAATAAAACGGTTGTACCACAACAGGGAAAGCCGGACAAGAATGTTTATTCCATCACAGATGAAGGGCGGTGCGAGCTGTTAAAATGGCTTGCGGACGACAATCCAAATCTGAATTCGCGTACCCCGCTTCTGATGAAAGTGTTTTTTATGGGGGAGCAGAGCCGGGAAGAAAATATCCGGTATTTCAAAGGCCTGAAATCATATTGCAGCCTGTTTCTGGAGAGTCTCGCGACCGTGCCGGAGTATATAGAAGAATATAGCACGTATATCGACGACAGGGAAAAAGCGCTGTACTGGGGAATGACGGTGGAATACGGACGCAGAAGTATGCAGATGTGCATGGAGTGGGCGCAAAGCTGTATTGAACAACTGGAAGGGATTGAGGATAAATGAAAATATTTGTGATTAACGGAAGTCCGAAAGGGAGCAAGAGTAATACATACAAATTGACCAAAGCTTTTCTTGCGGGAATGAAGGAAAGCGCGGAGGATGCGAAGGAAGATTTTGAGGTGGAAGAAGTTCAGGTGAACAGATTGGACATACATCCCTGTCTCGGCTGTTTTTCCTGTTGGGATAAGACGCCCGGAACCTGCTGCATACAGGACGATATGCAGGAAATAATCCGAAAGCTGTTATGGGCGGATATCACCATATGGAGCTTTCCGCTTTATTATTATACAGTGCCGGGAGGCCTTAAGAACCTGATAGACCGTCAGTTGCCTATGGTGCTGCCCTTTATGGTGGAAAATGGAGAGCTGAGCGGGAGCGGAAGCCATCCCTCAAGATATGACATGAGCGGCAAGAAGACAGTGGTGATTTCTACCTGTGGTTTTTATACCGCAGAAGGAAATTATGACGGAATATACAGCCTGTTTGACCATGAATATGGAAGGGGCAATTATACGACCATCCTCTGCGGGCAGGGGGAATTGTTCCGGGTGCCCGATCTGTCCAAGAGAACAAATGAATATCTGGGATATGTCCAAAGCGCGGGAAGAGAATATGTCATGGGAGGCATCCTGCCGGAGACAAGAGCAAAGCTGGAGGAACTGCTGTATCCGAGGGAGACTTTTGAGACATGGGCGGATTTAAGCTGGGGCATCGATAAAGAGAAGGGAGAAAAGGAATCAGACGCCCTTATTTTCACCAGACAGATGGCAGTGCTTTATCGGAAGGAAAGCTATTCCGGCAGAGAACAGGTATTGGAAATGTATTATACGGATATTGACGAATGCTATCAGATCGTCATGGGAAAGGAAGGCAGCCGCGTTGTCACCGACGGTTCCGTGAGCGCCACTACCAGAATCGAGACGCCGCTGTCGGTGTGGCGTTCCATTGCGGCAGGGGAAATACGGGGCGATGAGGCGTTGATGCGGCAGCTCTACAAGGTGAAGGGTGATTTTAACCTGATGCTCAAGTGGGATGAGTATTTTGGTGATACGGGAGCCAATACGGGCAGAAACCGGGAAGCATCGAAGGAAAAGGGCGGGGAGGCTGTCAGTGGAATACATATTCCCCACAGGGAAACCAATATGAATATCATGCTCATTCCATGGATTGTTTTCTGGATTGCAGTGCCGATTGACAGTTATATAGGAAGCTTTATCAGCATTGCGGCTTGTGCGCTGGTTCCGCTGCTGTTTTATCAGAATAAGAAGACCTTATATGATATTTTAAGCGGGGCGCTGGTCAGCGGATTTTCCATGGCAGCGCTGTACGGAGGACCCGGCCGGATTCTTGTGCCGTTGTCCTATCTGGCGTTTGGAATCATGTGGACTGCCACCGGTTTTGTGAAAATACCGCTTACGGCACATTATTCCATGAATGCTTATAACGGGGAGGATGCGCTGCGAAATCCGCTTTTTATGAAAACAAACCGGATTCTGACACTGATGTGGGGAATTCTATATTTGATGACATCCGTATGGACATATGTCCTTATGGGAACCATGATCAGGCCTTATGTGGGGGCAGTCAACTCAGTTGTGCCGGTCTTTATGGGAATTTTCACCGTATGGTTTCAGAGATGGTATCCGGCGAAGGTAGCGAGGGGAGAATAAAATCCCCTCGCTTTTGTGATATGGAGGAGAGTAAAATTATAGTGTTTTATACATTAGTAAATCGTAATTGAATAAAATGAGGCATCGTGGTATAGTGTCTGTCTCTAATAAACCTCTCCGAGCCAACGAGACGCGCATGAAGAGCG
>JAIDDH010000111.1 GCA_029055435.1 Acetatifactor sp. | reverse complement strand
TTGCGTAAAGTCCCATAAAAATTACCTCCTGTTTTTTGCCGTGTATTGGCATTTTTTACATAATCCATTATAATAGAATTTGGACAGATAAAAAAGAGTTATTTAGAAAAAAATTCAGACAATTATCGCACAATTATTGCAAGGCAGATGTGGAGCATATTTGGGGTTGCGCGCAGAGGGGATTAAAAAAGGAGTAAATGAGAATATGAACGGGAAAAGAATATGGATGTTGTGCGCGGCACTTGTCCTGGCAGTGGCTTTGACCGGCTGTGGAAAAGAAAATGCCGGTGAGGATGCAAGGGCAGGCATAGCAACAATAATCGAAATATTGCCGGAAGAGCAATCCGATGAGGCACGACTGCCCGGGAAGAGTTCGACGGAGGGACAAACCTTGCCGCAGGATCAGGCATCGTCACCGGAACAGTCGTCGCAGAGCCAGGCCCCATCACAGGAACCGCAGTCATTGGAACAGTCGCCGCAGAACCAGGCGTCCTCGCAGGAATCGCAGCCGTCGGAACAGTCGCCGCAAAGCCAGGCGCCATCGCAGGAACCGCAGCCATCGGAACAGTCGCCGCAGCGCGCAGAGGCAGGCGCATCAGGACGGCTGGTGGTCATAGACGCCGGGCATCAGGCAAAGGGAAACAGTGAGAAAGAGCCGATAGGCCCCGGCGCGTCGGAGAGCAAAGCAAAGGTGGCAAGCGGCACGAAGGGTTGTGTCAGCGGACTCTATGAGTACGAGCTGACGCTCTCGGTCTCCGAGAAGCTCTGTGAGGAGCTTTTGAGCCGCGGCTATGAAGTGATGATGGTGCGCACATCCCATGATGTGGATATCAGCAATGCGGAGCGGGCTCAGGTTGCAAATGATGCGGCAGCGGACGCTTTTATAAGAGTTCACGCCAACGGTTCGGACAATGGCAGTGTCAACGGAGTGGAGACACTGTGCCAGACGGCGAATAATCCCTATAATGCCGACTTGTATGCGGACAGCAAGGCCCTTTCCACGCAGGTTCTGGACGGCGTCGTGAATGCGACGGGAGCGGCGAAGCGCCGGGTGGTGGAGACGGATACCATGTCGGGTATTAACTGGTGCCAGGTGCCTGTTACCATAGTGGAAATGGGATTTATGACGAATGAGGCTGAGGATGCATTGATGGCGACGGAGGACTACCAGCAGAAGCTTGCCGTGGGTATGGCGGATGGGATAGACGCTTATTTCGCTACAAAAGAATAGCGCTTTGCACAAAAGCATCCCGGTATGCAATGAGCAATTTTCACAAAAATATCTTATTCAGACAAAATTAACTGACATTTTTGTGATTAATCTGTTAAAATAAGGTTATAACAGTATTGTGGGTAATTAGTGTTCCACAGAACGGGTAACTGATGGCTGTTGATGTATTGTTTGAGAAAGGAAGATTTTTGTGTTTAAAAAAGGCGAGTATGTAGTGAGCGGCAACAAAGGCGTCTGTATCGTGGAGGATATAACACCGCTTAATATTTCCGGCGTGGACAGAGAGCGCGAGTATTATATCCTGAAACCTGTTTATATGGCAGGCAGCACGATTTATGTGCCGGTGGATACGGCTGATAGTTCTCTGAGGAAGGTGCTCAGCCGTGAGGAGGCGGATCAGTTGATTCGGGGCATTCCGGAGATTCCGTTGATCTCCATCTCCAATGACAAGCTTCTGGAGCAGGAGTACCGCGGCTGTATGAGGACAAATGACTGCGCGGAGTGGATCCGGATCATTAAGACCATTTATCAGCGCAAGCAGAAGAGGATTGCGTCAGGCCGCAAGGTGACTGCGCTGGATGCCAAATATTATCGTCTGGCGGAGGACAATCTCTACGGAGAGCTTGCCATATCTCTTCAACTGCCCAGAGGAGAGGTGGAAGGTTATATCGCCAGAGAGATGGAAAAATCGGAGCCTGTTTGAGAATAATCTGAAACAATCTGGAAAATAAATAAAATGCTTTACAATTCTTTTTGTTTGGTATATGATTAAAAATCATAGAATAAAGCGTTGACGAGGACAGTAGAATGAGGAAGCGCCACAGAGAGAACCGCCCCGCAGAAAGTCAGTGCGGGCGCTGAAAGCGGTTTGGCCCGGAGCCATTTGAAGACCACCTCTGAGCGGCCGCAAACCGGCCCGGAAGCTCCCGTTACGAGTAAAATGAGAGGCAGAAGCGCATGGCTTTTGGAGGCATGGCATCTGCAACGAGGGTGGAACCGCGTATCTTACGTCCCTTGCAGTCCAGACGGATTGCAGGGGACTTTTTTATCGCAGGGGCGAAATATCAGTAGCGCATAAAGATAAAAACCCCACAATCTGGCAATCATAGTAGAGGAGGAAGCAAGATGAAAATCACATTAAAGGATGGCTCCGTGAAGGAGTACAGCGAGGCAAAAAGCGTTTATGACATTGCCATGGACATCAGCGAAGGTCTGGCCAGAGCTGCCTGCTGCGGCATGGTGGACGGCAAGGTAGTAGACCTCAGAACCGTGCTGGATAGCGATTGCAGCCTGTCCATATGCACTGCGAATGATAAGGAAGGTCTGGCGGTGATCCGTCACACCGCTTCCCATGTCATGGCGGAGGCGGTGAAAAAGCTCTTCCCCGATGCCAAGGTGACCATCGGACCCAGCATTGAGAACGGATTTTATTATGACTTTGACCATGCGCCTTTTTCCAGAGAGGATCTGGACGCCATCGAGGCGGAGATGAAAAAGATCATCAAGGCCGGGGCGAAACTGGAGCGTTTTACGCTTCCCAGAGAGGAAGCCATCAAGTTCATGGAGGAGAGAGAGGAGCCTTACAAGGTGGAGCTGATCCGCGATTTGCCGGAGGACGCGGAGATTTCGTTTTATGATCAGGGCGGTTTTGTGGATCTGTGCGCAGGCCCGCATCTGATGAGCGTAAAGGGCATCAAGGCATTCAAGCTGACATCCTCCTCCGGAGCCTATTGGAGAGGAAATTCCGACAATGCAATGCTGCAGCGCATTTATGGAACGGCCTTTAATAAGAAGGAAGAGCTGGAGGAGTATCTGGCTTATCTGGAAAATATCAAGAACCGCGACCACAATAAGCTGGGACGCGAGATGGAGCTGTTTACCACTGTGGACGTCATCGGTCAGGGACTGCCCCTGTTGATGCCCAAGGGAGCCAAAATCATTCAGACCATGCAGCGCTGGATTGAGGATCTGGAGGACAATGAGTGGGGCTATATACGCACCAAGACACCTCTCATGGCAAAGAGCGATCTCTATAAGCTCTCTGGTCACTGGGATCATTATCTGGACGGCATGTTTGTGCTGGGTGATCCCAAGAAAGACAAGGAAGTGATGGCGCTGCGGCCCATGACCTGTCCCTTCCAATATTTTGTGTATAAGGCGACGCAGCACTCTTACCGCGATCTGCCCTGCCGCTACAGCGAGACATCCACTCTTTTCAGAAATGAAGATTCCGGGGAGATGCATGGCCTGACCCGCGTGCGTCAGTTTACGATTTCCGAGGGACACCTGATTGTCCGCCCGGATCAGATGGTGGAGGAGTTCAAGAATTGTCTGGCGCTGGCAAAATATTGCCTGCAGACTCTGGGCGTGGAGGAAGATGTGACTTATCATCTCTCCAAATGGGATCCTGACAACCGGGAGAAATATATCGGCGAGCCTGAGGTCTGGGAGCAGACAGAGGGAAGTATCCGCCAGATTTT
This sequence comes from Acetatifactor sp., assembly GCA_029055435.1. GTDB lineage: Bacteria > Bacillota > Clostridia > Lachnospirales > Lachnospiraceae > Acetatifactor. The sequence goes on along the minus strand of JAIDDH010000111.1, from coordinate 23,745 downwards.
GAAGGAACTGGATATTGAGTTTACGGAGGATGTGGGCGAGGCTGCCTTTTACGGTCCCAAAGTGGATATCAATACCCGCAATGTATACGGCAAAGAAGACACCATGATCACCATCCAGTGGGATGCTTTGCTGGCGGCACAGTATGATATGTATTATATCGATCAAAACGGAGATAAGGTGCGCCCTTATATTATCCACAGAACCTCCATGGGCTGCTATGAGAGAACGCTGGCATGGCTCATCGAGAAATATGAGGGCAAGTTCCCCACATGGCTGTGTCCTGAGCAGGTGCGCATCCTTCCCATTTCGGAGAAGTTTGCGGACTATGCCGCTGAGGTAGAACGGGAGCTGAAAAAGAATGGTATTCTGGTGACCACCGATACTCGCTCCGAAAAGATTGGATTTAAAATCCGCGAGGCGCGTCTGGCAAAGGTTCCCTATATGCTGGTGGTGGGACAGAAGGAAGCCGAGGACGGCGTGGTGTCCGTGAGAAGCCGTTTTGCCGGCGACGAGGGCGTGAAGCCTCTGCAGGAGTTTATCGCTCAGATCTGCGAGGAAATCCGCACGAAGGCAATCCGCAAGATTGAAGTTACAGAGGAAGCAAAATAGGCGTCAGAATAAACACAGACGCAATTGGATAAACTGATTTCTGTGCAGCTTATGTATGTACATGAGGCTGCACAGAAGGAGGCTTATCATGGCAGAGTTGAAATGTGGCGTAGAAAACTGTACCTACAACAAGGAATGCCTTTGCAGCAAGGGAGATATCATGGTGGGCGGCAAGCATGCCTGTAACTGTGACGATACCTGCTGCGAGAGCTTTTCGGAGCGCAGAGAGGGACATGATTCCTTCACCAGCTCCCTGGAGCATCCGAGCCGGACTATCAGCATCGACTGTGAAGCGGTAAAGTGCATTCACAACAGCAATTACAAATGTGTGGCAGACCATGTGGACATCAGGGGATGCGGAGCATGTAATTGCAGGGAGACCAACTGCGCGACCTTTACGGAGCGCTAGCAAGGTGCAGGAGGCGGGTGGATTTTATCGGCAAATGAAAAATCTATCCGCTATACATATAACCGTGCGGAGGATTTGATGGGAAAGGTATCATTCAAATGGATAAAATGGATATGCATTTTGCTGGTTGTTGGAATTGTAATATTTTTAGTCTGCCATCGTTTTGACGGAAATCAGGTATCTAAAAAAGCAAAAGAGAGAACAGTAACGGTTTCAGCTTCTGTACTGGAAAAAACGCTTCAAATCAGTGAGTTATCTACTTATAAGATTACATATAACGGAGTGGCAGCTGTTAGGGACAGCAATGAAAAAATTTTGTATAATGTAGCATATGATGCCAAAGTAAGTGTTGGTATTGATATGGAAAAAATCAAGATTGAGGTTAATGAAGATGATAAAGAAAATAAAAAAATTATTGTGAGTATACCTCAAATAGAAATTGTGGATGCGGATGTTGATCCGGGTTCGCTTGATTATATCTTTCAAAATAAGAATGCAAATACGAGCGATGTTTTCAAGACAGCATATCCTGCCTGCATAGAAGATGCAGAGAATGAGTGTAAGAATAATCACACATTATATAAGCTGGCGCGCGAAAATGCCATAAATATGATTAAGGCTTTGATGCAGCCTCTACTTGTGCAGTATGAGCAATACTCGTTGGAAATAGTGTGCGAGGGGGATTACGGTTATGAATAGAGGAAGGATATCCGCTGCTGTTTTGGCGTTTGGTTTGACTGTTTTGTTAGCCGGCTGCAGTGCGGAAAAAGACCGGGCGGAAACAAATCAGGATAAAGTATTAAGGGGACTGAATCAAAGCCAGATGCAATCGATTTGTGAACTGGCCACATTGGAGTGCTACTATCATAACACTGCCAAAATTAATTCTGAAAAACAAGTGCTATTCTGGAATACCAGCAAAAAATTGTGGATTGAGTATTCGGGAAGTGTAAAAATAGGCATCGATGTCAGTAAATTAGAGATGCGGGCTGAAGATAATGTGATTACTATTACTATGCCGAATGCAAAAGTGTTAAGCTGTCATATTGATGAAGAATCTTTGACGGAAGAAAATTTTTATTCGGAGACGAAGGGGTTGGGCAGCGGTAAAGTGGGGGCAGAAGACCAGACACAGGCATTTCGGACAGCTCAGGAAAATATGCAGGCGATGGTAGAGGAAGATGATGCCTTGTTTCTTCAGGCAAGAATGCGGGCGCAGACATTGATTGAAAATTATGTGAAAAGTATAGGTGATGCCATTGGCGTTGAATATGAAATACAGTGGGAAATCTTGACGGAAGATGCCCCTGCCAGATGACAAACGAAAGCTTATATTACTAATTTGTTTTTTCCCTCTTGACAAACAGGGCTGCAGGTGCTATCTTAATATAGGTGTGCAGGAGATTTTTCGTCTAATGCACCATAAAACAAGCAGAGTATCCACTCTCACCTTACGGCAATCGGGCTTGTAAGCGTTCAGATTTTTCATATAGTATCTCTGGAAGCATATTTGTGCGGATATGCCAAGCGGGAGATATATGAGTGATTTGAGTGGATAGTTATGCTGTCTGCTTTTTTTGTTTTATTTATTTCATATTCTATTTTCTTATGCATGGAGGTATACGACCATTAGTGATTTAATGATTAACGAACAAATTCGTGACAAAGAGGTACGTGTAATCGGGGAGAACGGTGAGCAGCTTGGCATTATGTCTGTGAAGGATGCCATGAGACTGGCTGAGGAAGCGGAGCTTGATCTGGTGAAGATTGCTCCCACGGCACAGCCGCCCGTGTGCAGAATCGTAGACTATGGCAAATTTAAATACGAGCAGCTTCGCAAGGAAAAGGAAGCCAAAAAGAAGCAGAAGATCATCGAGGTTAAGGAGATTCGGCTCTCTCCCAACATTGACACCAATGATCTGAATACCAAGACTAATGCCGCCAGAAAGTTTTTGACCAAGGGTGACAGAGTAAAGATCACTCTGCGGTTCAGAGGCCGTGAGATGGCGCACATGAACAACAGCAAACATATCCTGGATGATTTTGCCGAGAATCTGGCGGACATAGCTGTTGTGGAGAAGGCTCCCAAGGTGGAGGGAAGAAGTATGACCATGTTCCTGGCTCAGAAGAAGTCATAGGAAGTGGGAATAGATAGTGATGCAGGCGCCGGGAGGCAGTGTGTCCCGTGTGCATCAAATAAAGGCGGCGAAGGTATTGGTGTCTGCCGCACATCAACGAATATTTTAGGAGGAAATAGCTATGCCCAAAATGAAGACAAGCAGAGCAGCTGCTAAGCGTTTTAAAGTAACTGGTACCGGTAAATTGAAGAGAGCAAAAGCTTACAAGAGCCATATCTTGACCAAGAAGAGCACCAAGAGAAAGCGTAATCTGAGAAAGCCCGCTATCACGGATGCAACCAATGTTAAGAATATGAAGAAGATTTTACCTTATTTATAAGTCGGGCAAGGAGGAGAATGAGAGATGGCAAGAATTAAAGGCGGCTTGAATGCCAAAAAGAAACATAATCGCGTACTGAAGCTTGCAAAGGGCTACAGAGGCGCAAGAAGCAAACAGTACAGAATCGCTAAGCAGTCCGTAATGAGGGCGCTGGCAAGCTCCTATGCGGGCAGAAAAGAGAGAAAGCGTCAGTTCAGACAGCTCTGGATTGCTCGTATCAATGCGGCAGCCAGAATGAACGGTCTTTCTTACAGCAAGTTCATGTATGGTCTGAAGCAGGCCGGTGTGGACATGAACAGAAAGATGCTGGCTGAGATGGCTGTGAACGATGCAGAGGGCTTTAAGACTCTGGCAGAGCTGGCAAAGAGCAAGATTGCTTAAGAGAATCCGTATAGGGTTATCGCCAGGGAAATTGGTAGAAATTAATAGAGAAAAAGAAGACTGCTGCAAAAATCAAATTATTTTGCAGCAGTCTTTTTTATTTTATTTAACCTCTATCTGCTGGGCCACGAGCTGGTCTGCGCCGTAGAGTTTTCTCAGCGCGGGCTTCTCGATTTTGCCGGTGGCATTTCTGGGCACATCCGCGAAAATGATTTTCTTGGGACGCTTGTAGCGGGGGAGCTCTTTGCAGAATTCTTCGATTTCCTCCTCTGTGCAGGTCATGCCCTCCTTGACGGAGATGATGGCTCCGGTGATTTCGCCCAGGCGCTTGTCGGGGAGACCGATGACGGCCACATCCTTGATTTTGTCAAAGGCGCTGAGGAAATGTTCGATCTGTACGGGGTAGATGTTTTCACCGCCGCTGACGATGACGTCCTTTTTGCGATCCACAAGAAAGTAAAAGCCGTCCTCATCCTGCATGGCCATGTCGCCGGTGTAGAGCCAGCCGTCTTTCAAGGTGTCGGCGGTAGCCTGAGGGTCGTTGTAATAGCAGGTCATGACGCCGGGGCCCTTGACGCAGAGCTCGCCCACGCCTCCCTGCGGTACCGTATTGTCGTTCTCGTCCACGATTTTGCATTCCCAGCGATATCCCGGAACACCGATTGCTCCCACCTTGTGGATATTTTCGACGCCAAGATGTACGCAGCCGGGGCCGGTGGATTCGGACAGACCGTAGTTTGTGTCATAGAGATGATGGGGGAAGTATTCCTTCCAGTGCTTGATCAGAGAGGGCGGCACGGGCTGTGCGCCGATGTGCATCAGACGCCACTGGTCAAGCTCATAGTCCTCTATTTTCAAATCGCCTCTGTCCAGTGCGTCCAGAATGTCCTGAGCCCAGGGAACCAGAAGCCAGACGATGGTGCAGTGTTCCTTTGACACGGCGTCCAGAATGATTTCCGGAGTCGCACCCTTTAACAGCACTGCTCTGCTGCCCGCGCACAGACTTCCCATCCAGTGGAATTTTGCGCCGGTGTGATACAGGGGCGGGATGCACAGGAACACATCGTTTCTGTCGGTGAGATGGTGCTTCTGCTCCATCTGGGCAGCCTGCATCAGACTCTCATGATTGTGGAGAATCGCTTTGGGAAAGCCCGTGGTTCCCGAGGAGAAATAGATGGCGGCATCGTCATCATCCTCCAGGCGGATGAGAGGCGGCTGGCTGGAGCAGTCTGCCACCAGTTCTCTGTAGCTCTCCGCAAAGGTGGGACAGCCGTCACCCACATAGATGAGAAGTCTTCCCTTGCTCAGATTTTCCTCGATAGATTCGATTCTGCCAATGAATTCAGGGCCGAAAAACAGAATATGTACCTCCGCCAGATCTGCGCAGTATTGAATTTCGTCTGCCGCAAAGCGGAAGTTGAAAGGGACAGCGATGGCTCCGGTCTTCAGGATGCCGAAGTAAATAGGCAGCCATTCCAGACAGTTGAACATGAGAATCGCTACACGGTCTCCCTTCTGGATGCCCCGGGAGAGCAGCATGTTGGCCACGCGGTTTGCCTTTTCGTCGAAGATGCTCCAGGTAATCTCGCGGCGATAGGGGGTGGCGTTTGTCTGCTGTACCAGATCGTATTCCTTCCAGGTGGTGCGGCGGGGGTCGGTCATGGTGGGATTTAACTCCACCAGCGCTACTTCGTCTCCGTAGAGCTTATGATTTCTTTCCAATAAATCTGTTACGGGCATGATGATGTTTCCTTTCGTGATGCGCGTCATATGCGCTTTGTTGACAGTTGCTTGTGTTTGTGCCAGTGCTATTGAGCTGACAATATGTTAATATTTTTGCTTAATTTCAAATAGATTTTACAATGATTTTGGCTATTTCGTATTATTTTTAGTGGATTTCCGCTATTCCCCGCGGCCCAAGTAGAATGCCTTCCGGTTCAGCTCAAGGAATTTGGAGGGCACACATTCCTCGATGGCGTTCAGCCATTTTTCCATAGGGATATCAAAGTATTTGGACAGGCGCCCCATGAGGACGATGTTCACTGCTTTGGAGCTGCCAGCGGACTCTGCCAGCGACAGACAGTCCATGGCGTCTACGGAGAGTCCCAGTCGTTCCATTTTTCCGATGAGATCCTCAGGGTAGGAGGCTGCGCCTGTGACAACGGGCATGGGATCGATTTCCTGAGTGTTTACCACGATGCGTCCGTCCGGCTTTAAATATTCCAGATAGCGGGCTGCCTCCAGTTTCTCGAAGGAGACGATGAAATCGGCCTGTCCCTTGTCGATGATGGGAGAGTAGACCTTCTCACCGAATCTCACATAGGTGACAACGCTTCCTCCGCGCTGGCTCATGCCATGTACCTCGGAGACTTTTACGTCATAGCCTTCCTGCAGGAGCAGATATCCAAGGAGTTTGCTGGCGAGCAGGGAGCCCTGTCCGCCGACTCCTACGATCATAATGTTTTTGGTGGTGTTCGTGTTCATTCCGAGTCTCCCTTCAGCGCATTGAATTTGCACAGCTGGCTGCAGACGCCGCAGCCTGTGCAGAGGGTGGTGTCGATTGTGGCTTTGTTGTCCTTCATGCTGATTGCGGGACAGCCCAGACGCATGCAGGATTTACAGCCCACGCATTTTTCGCAGTCCACCCGAAGGGGGGCTTTCGTCTTCACATATTTCAAGAGCACACAGGGACGGCGGCTGATGATGACAGATGGCTCGGCTGCTGCAAGCTCTTCCTTGAGCACTCTGTCGCATTCCGCCAGATCATAAGGATCTATAACCGCCACGCGGCGGATGCCCATGGCGCGGCACAGCGATTCCAGATCGATTTTGCCGGCGGGGTCTCCTTTGATATTGTAGCCGGTGGTGGGATTCTGCTGATGTCCCGTCATGCCGGTGATGGAATTGTCCAGAATAATCACGGTGGAATTGCTCTGGTTGTAAGCGATGTTGGCAAGTCCCGTCATGCCGGAATGCATGAAGGTGGAGTCGCCGATGACCGCCACAGTTTTTCCCTCGCAGCTGCCGTTCATGGCTTTGTTGAAGCCGTGGATGGAGCTGACGGAGGCTCCCATACAGAGAACCATATCGATGGCATTTAAGGGGGCGGCGCTGCCCAGAGTATAGCAGCCGATGTCGCCCAGAACAGTGCATTTATTCTGCGATAAAGTATAGAAGAGTCCGCGGTGAGGACAGCCGGCGCACATCACAGGAGGACGGCCCGGAAGCGTTTCCCCCAGAGAACAGTGCGCGGGAAGCTCCACGCCCAGCTTTTCGGCAATCAGGTTCTGGGAGAACTCACCTTCTATGGGAAGGATATCTTTGCCGCTGACTTCCAGCCCGAGCTTTTTGCAGTGATTCTCGATGATGGGGTCAAGCTCTTCGACGATGACCAGCTTGTCCACCTTGGAGGCAAAGTCCAGGATTAGCTTTTCAGGCAGCGGGTTGACCATGCCCAGTTTTAAGATGCAGGCGTTCTCTCCAAAGACCTCCTTCGCATACTGGTAGCTGGTGGAGGAGGTGATGATGCCGATTTTGGTATCGCCCGGTTCCACCCGGTTAAAGGGGCAGTCGTCCGCATAGGCAGTGAGCTTTCTCGTGCGCTCCTCCACGGCGGGGTGGCGTTTTATGGCATTTGCAGGCGTCATGATATATTTGGCAGTGTCTTTCACATAGGGAAGCGGTTCGGGGAGCACGCGCTCTGCGGTGTCCACCACGCTCTGAGAGTGAGCCACCCGGGTACACATCCTGACGATAACAGGAGTGTCAAACTTCTCTGACAGCTCATAGGCGAGCTTGACGAATTCGCAGGCTTCCGCGGAATCCGCGGGCTCCAGCATTGGTATCTTGGCGGCTGCGGCGTAGTGGCGGGAATCCTGCTCATTCTGAGAGGAGTGCATCCCCGGATCGTCCGCAACGCAGATGACAAGACCGCCCCGCACCCCTGTGTAAGATGCGGTAAAGAGCGGGTCTGCCGCCACGTTTAAGCCAACATGCTTCATACCGCAGAAAGACCGTCTGCCGGCAAGAGATGCGCCGAAAGCCACTTCCAGAGCCACCTTCTCATTGGGAGCCCACTCACAGTAGATTTCGTCATACTTGGCGGCTTCCTCCGTCACCTCTGTGCTGGGGGTGCCGGGATAGCTGGAGACCACCGAACAGCCCGCTTCGTAAAGGCCGCGGGCGAAAGCCTTGTTTCCTAACATTAATTGTTTCATATACTGTATACCTTTCGACTAGTAGAATCCGTAAACACTTATATTTTAGCATTTTTCGACGGCATAGTAAAGCATCTTGTGCTCACGGGGGTTATCTGGAAAAAATTTAAATTTGGACTGGAAAAATTGTGAGGGGTGTAGTATAATCAGATACATGCAGATATAGTTCATTGGTAGAACATCAGCTTCCCAAGCTGAGGAGGCGGGTTCGATTCCCGTTATCTGCTCTGTATGATGTGGAAGTCGATTATTATGTCGGCTTCTTTTTTTGATTACAGGTATTTCAATCCGCCGCGCATATATCCAAGCATCGTGTCATAGTTGTTACTGTAGTTTAAGATATAGCTGTTCTCTGTGGTGCCTATTTCACTATGTCCTACTAAATCGGAGATAACGCGAGTGGGGACACCAGAGAAGTGAAGCTTTGTCACGAATGTCTTGCGGATTAAGTGCGTGTTGATAATGGGGACATTGCACAACTTGCACAGATTCCGCAAGGTACGCTCCAGCGATGTATACAACACGATGTCTGAACCATCATAGGCCAGATAGGGGCTGTCATATTTCTTGGTTTCATGGTGAGCTTTGATTTTGTCATATATAGCCTTTACCTCCGGCAGTATGGGGACTTCACGGACAGAATAGACTGTCTTTACAGAGTCCACTACGCGATAAACCATGGAGCCAATCTTTGAACCGTCCTCAAGTCTGTTATAAAACTTGCTCTGAGTCTTGTAAATGCGGACTACTCCGCGCTCAAAGTCAAAATCCTCAAACGTAAGAGCGGCCAGTTCACCGATGCGCAAACCGAGATAAAAGTTCATGCACAGGCAGAGGCTTGCACTACGCTTATCAGGATAGATGTTGTAGTTCACTACATTGTCAATGATGCGGGCAATGTCCTCATCCTTCAAGGCGTGTTCTACCTTGGTGTTTTTGCTGATTTTCTCAGTGGGAAGATAGCGCTTGATTCTGTCCCAATCGTAGAGAGCAGCGCCGCCGCACTTTAAGTCACGCATGTAAACCAGCACGTTATTAATAATCTGCAAAATTCTCAGATATTCCTTGTAAGTGATGGAAGGATTTTTAGCAAAGCAACCGTTCAGGAAAGCAATGATATCCTCCTCGCTGATTTTTGAAATGCACTTTTCAGAGATATCATCACCGGCATAGTAGCGGTTCCAAGCACATTCAATCCGGTCTAAAGTGCCGCTTTTTACTGTTGTCATTTTCATGCAGAACCATTGTTTGTATGCCACATAGAAAGGAACCTCGTCCACTTCTTTTAAATCAATAATATGCTTATCGTAGCCGATAGCCATCCACTCTTGTTCACTCATTTTAAGTACCTCCAATCTTTCTCATACGGCGCAGGAATCTTCTTGAGGGTCTGGAGACTGCACCCATATCAGACGCGGTATTTTGTTGCAAAGCCAGTATTTCCGCTTCTGTGAGCATATCACCTTCCATGCAGGACTTTTTCAGGTTGTCCACACAGGCGAGAGTGTCATAGGCGTTATAGTCACGGTCATGGATGAACCAGCCAAAGCGAAGAAGGGGCTGTACATCCAAAGGATTAGCCGCGTTTTCCAAATCATACGCATCATATTTTGAATGATACATGAAACGCCAGCATTTGTTACAGCTAATTACATACTGTGTCACCTGACGCAAAAGAGCGTCTATGTGGCCGAACCGCTGAGCGGTGCAAATCAGAGATACATGATGGTGGCGGCATGTAAGCAACGTGTTAAGGAAAAGAGGGTCTATGTTAGACTTAAAACTGCGGCTGTTCAGTTGAACGGAAAATTCGTCTCCAAGTACCAGATGTGCAGTAAGTGTGTCATTTTCCAAATCCTTCTTGTGATACATGTCTCCGGCCGTCACTATCTGAGCAAGCGAGACAAAACGCTCATACGGGACAGAAAGCTCTACATTGGAGATAATATGTACTTTCTGTGTCACCCATTTCCCGCGACTAACATCATAGACCTTTTTGTTATCATATTGCCGGTATTTGCCGACTACATCATGGACGGCGGAGAGCGTCTTGCCCTTACCGAACAGGCCAACATAACAGATGATAGTTCCGGTCTTAAGAATCCGCCATTGCTTATACCGGATGTACCGGTAGATATCTTTTAAGCCATTCCATACAATAGAAAGCGGGTTCAACACTATCAATTGTAGCGTGGTAAAATAACAGAGGGATATGACGAAAATTACAAATACAATTAACCATATCATTGTCGCATGCCCTCCCTGTTAAGGAACTTGATGAAGCTAAACACTGAGACCATAGTGAACTTTACAAAATACAGCCCAGCCAGCAGAGAACAGAGCCAGTGTATGAAAGTCGGAAAATCCGTAGGGACTGCGGATATACCGAAAAAGTCTAAAAGAGACGTGATTACAGTTTCCATTTTTCCTCCTGTTATTTTCTTCTGAACAGTGCCACGTCCAGAGCAAGTGTTATGAGTATCAAAAGCAGTAAGCCGTCAGTGATGCTATACTGCGCTATGTCAGATTCCCAGAGGAGCGGGGGCGTATCATCGTGACAGGTGCAGGTTACTTCCAATGTTTCGGGGATATTGTAGACTGTGCGGTTCTCTGAGGACGAGCCACCAGACACGTCTCCGGCAGAGACATCACCGGTAGAGACATCACCAGAGGAAACGTCTATTCCAGAAGCATCGTGAGAACTGTCACCAGATGATACATCACTCTGAACGGTCTCATCAGTCGAAACAAAATCATTCTCAGTTTCCAATTTATCCGCGGTTTCCGTTTCCGTTTCTTCCACATCGTTTATTTCCTCCGTTTCTGTTGTTTCTACACTTTCAAATTCGTCTTTCATTATTGACCTCCATCTAATAAACCACTTATAACGATACAGACTACACTAAACACCAAACCTAACGCGATTACCGAAAGGTATGAGAACGTATATCCGTAAAGTGTAAATTTCTTGTCCAAAAGAGCAAAAGCAAGTTGCATGAGTTTTAAAAAATGTTCCATTGTTGCCCCCTATTTTAACGACAAAACCGCTTTTATGATTGTGACGATAATTACAAAAATCAATCCCGCGCCGATTATTGCCCAGATAAAGGACGGAATAAATGCAAACGTAGAAGCGAGAAAAGCCGGAAATTCCCCAAAGAAAGAGGACATGCCTTGCAAAGTACCCATGACATCTTCAATCATTTCTCCCAAATTGCTGGGAGCAAACTTGTCAGGAAAAGTTATGTTGCCGTCAGGGTCTTGTAAGCCCGGCTTAGGGTCTTTGATAATAGGGCGGCCGGTGTCAGGGTCTGCTTCTGTATCGCCTACAGTAGTATTATCTTTATGCCCATATCCAGCAGGAGTGTATATGTAGGTAGCCCATTTGCCCCATGTGTACCCTTCACCGGGGATGTATTGACAAAACCGCACACGGTAAGTAGTTGATGCCTGCGCGCTGAGTTTTAGCTTTTCTTCTTCCGTTTTCCCGACAGAATGAGAATACAAATGATAGTTTCTGTAATCGTTGGTATAATGGTCGTTCTGGAATTTATACCATGTGTAATCGGGAAGATTTTCATGCTTTGGGTACTCCTTAGACCATTCTTTGAAATCGCCAATTAGCGCACCTACGTTATCACATTTAAACATTTCCTTAATGTTAATATCCGCATCACTATAGGAAATGTCGGTGTTAATAAGGTTAAAGCGGTGTGTACCGATTACCCATGAGGAGTCGTAGGTAAAGAGAATCGGCCTTGAAGTTGCGTCCGTTTCCACAGTCGAACCAGAGGTATTATGTTTCAAACCGTAGAAGGTACTTTCTATGTATATTTCAATGTCTCTGGTAGGGTCTGCATTGTTGACATGAAAGCCGTTGTGAGAGAGGTTACTAAGTTCAGGAACAGGGATGCTTGCGTCGTAAACATCTTCTCGGAAATCATGGTCGTAGTCGTAATCTGGACCTGGACGGCTAACTACTCCTGAAATGTCTCCATTCTTGTAGTAGGCTTGTGCGCTTTCCAGAGAGTCGAAAACGTAGCAGTTGCAGTTAAATGAAAGGCTTCCCAAATCCATTCCAACGCCATAAAATTTATCGACCAAGCTGCTATAAAGTTTGTTGGCTGGATCCATGGGGTAATTTAATTCTAAGTCTATTTTGCTACTTTCTAAATTCCCTACTACATAGCTACCTTGTACAAGGATACCAGTGTGGTTTCCGGTACGTGCCATGTAATAAGCTGTTTCGTCGGATTTAATATATTCGCCTAAACTATAGCCGCCGTTATTTTCGTGGTAGACAAAAAACATTGGATAGCCATTGCTAATAACAAAGTTATAATCATACGTCTTTTTGGTGTTGTCATTGATGTCGAATGCATTCCAGTTTACTGTGTACGCTTCTTCAAGATGTATCACGTCATCCTCTGCTGCGTGAGCCGTTATAGAACGGAAGAGTAATATCATGCATAAAACCAAGATAGCAAGGCAGTATAAAGCCACCATTGGCGTTAAAGAATTGTTGTTTTTATTGTCTGGTTTTAACAAAACCGTCACTCCTTTCTTTATGAGATATGATTGTTTATACACTTTCAAAATGGGGCTTTCCCTTCACTTTGTCTGCTTTTTTAAAACCCCGCCGCCAAGCGACGAGGTTTTAAGTGTGCCGGATTAGCGCCGAGCAGTGCGCTTGAGTCTGGAAACGATACCAAGACCGATTCCGACAAATCCAGCGGCGAAAAGAAACGCGTAAACGGGATGTGCAATCATGGTAGTCAGCAAAGTGCCACTGAAATCAACTACACTTCCAGCAGCTGTGATGATGGTGTCTATCTGGCTACCACCTTCAGCCAATACAGTAGGTTCCATATGTCTTTCCTCCTTCTTTCTTTATTTGTGTGTGATATACTGATGCGTTACCGCGGGTAACCTTACTTGGTGGGGAGAAGTGCGCAATAGCCGACATTTTCACGGCCGTTTGCATAGTAGAACTCTACATCAATTTCCTTGCCAACATTTGCGTCAGAGAGCACTTCTTTCCAGCGGTCAGGGACTGTAGGCATATGTACGTCTAAGCCCTTTGCACCGCGCTCCGTGTCTTTTGCGTCCATGGGGGACGTGATGCAGGCCACGTCAAATGCGAACGGTCTGCCCGTTTTCTGACTTGTACCTGATACGTGTTTGATTCCGATGAATGTTGCTTTCATTTCTTTTTACCTTCCTTTCGTTTTGGGTGTCTTTTATGTTTGCTTTATTGCAATGCAGATGTGTCAGCAGTACAACGGCGTGGTGAAGATTGGTCTTTTATTTCCTCTGGACTTGTGTTATCCTATAATCACCACAAAACAAAACGCACAATGTGAGGATATTTATGGAGCCTTTAATCTGCTGGTAGACCTTGCAAAAACTCTTTATTCGATGCCGTGTGCAATCTTTAGTGTGCCGACTACGCTGTCTATCTTAATCGGCTTTGCTAGAGACACTGACACATTCTGCTGGTTGCCGGGAGATTGCCGAAAGAGAAAACTTGTGTTATACTGAGAACACTATCCGCATCGTGAGCCGTTCGAGGGATAGCGCAATCTAGTAAAATGCTGTTTTACGATAAGTAACTGCGCAGAGCAAAACAGGCGTTTTCCCTTTCGGTAAGTTTAGAATAGCATAACTATGCACATAGTGCAATAGACACTATGCACAAAGTGTAAAGGGATAAATTGTTGACTATGCACATAGTATACAAAATAATGGGGAGATTATATGGCTTTTAACAAAAAACAATACGACCAGAAATTTGCAAAAGAACACTATGATAGAATTGCATTAAATGTTAATAAGGGTGAAAAAGAAAATATTGCTAAACGCGCCCAAGCAAAAGGCTTCAAATCAATTACAGATTACATAAAAGACTTAATTTACAATGATATGAAAAATGGACAAAATAATATAGTAATAGGAGAAATCAATCAAACGGGTGACAGCAATTCGATTCAATTTTAAAGTAATTTGGGAAAATTGAACCGGAGTTTCAATTTTTCTCCGATAAGCCTGAAATGATAGTCTTATCTGCGCGCATACGCTTGCCAAAGTCTCCTCCGGCCGGCTCAGGGGCTCTGCCCCTAAGTACCCCAAGGGCAAAGGCGAAGGTCTTAATTTCCGGCTACCGCGCAAGTGTTTTGTACTTACTTCAACGAAAATCTTCACAGCGTTACCACATGGAAGTCAAAGGCAATCGCCTAGCGCGAACATCGCTATGCAGAAAAGAAAAAAGCCTGCATAGCAATTAAAGGCCGCGCAAATTCACCGGCTCATAGGGCGTCGCGAACATCGATGCGCAGACTTAAAAGAAGCCTGCACATCAATTAAGGGCCGCGAATTTGCTGGGAGACTTCTACAAGTCTAAAATACCTGACTTTACTTCTATTTACTGAGACTTCATAAAAGAGCAAGAGATCAAAGACCTTGGAACGCTGTTCCAAACCTTGCAAGGGATTTAATCCCTTGACCCTTTATTTGGGCTTTGCCCAAACCCACCCGCGCCGGGGGCAAGCAAACGAACGTAGTCCGTTTGCAGGACAAAAGGGTGGTGGCAAAGGGGACGCATCAATAGCCTTTCGCGGCATAAAAAGGGCGGCGCAAGAACAGCGCCAATTTATTCCACGGTGCTATTGACACTGAATACTGACGAACAGAAACGGGAAGGACAGAAGGGCAGAGGATATCTGCCCTTCTCTGGTTCAGCTACATTTTTGCATCTCTTGCGCACAGGTAACGCACTGGATGCGGATATCTTTTGTGGCGCGGCAGGAAATACCGCATTTGGGACACATGTACTTGCGAGTGGAAGAGGGCTTACGGGTGCTGTCAGAGTCTCCACCGGACGAACCGCCGGAGTGTGAACCGCTTACTGTACCACGGTTAATCTGGATGTCCTGCCACCCTTGGGATATGATGTACTCAATAAGCTCCTCAGTGGGGCTGGTGATGCTCCAGCCGATACGGGCATCGTAGTCAATGTGCAAGCCGACAGTCTCAGCTTTGACTTTGAACCGCTTATTGTGATAGGTGTTACCGCGGGAGCAGTCTTGGATTCCGTTCATAAGGTGATAGATGTGAACCATTTCATGAAGCATTGTTGAAACTACGTTTTCAATGGGACGCGCAAGCGATTCAGCGCCAATGTTTAGCTCATAACAAGCGGAATCTTTTCGTTGCCACACACGACCACAGGTAACGTGGCCATATGCGCGGGGCGTGGACTGAACCGTGATGATAGGTGTCTCTAATCCACCCTCAAAAAAGTCCTGATTCAGTTGACGGTATATTTTTTCTAAATAGCCGACTGTGCGGCTGGTTTTGATTGTCTCTTTCATTTTTTCTTACCCTCCCTTTCACGAGTGCCGACTAAAATACAATCCATTGAGCGGCAAGCACTGCATATTAAATTCCCTTTCATATCATACACTAAGACCTTATCTGCATTACATTCCAAAAGATGCTTGCGAGCATTACGCGAATAGCTAAAAAAACCACCTTCTCCAGAACCACATTCAAATAGCACAACATATTTATATTTTCTCATTTCAATCTCCCTTTCTCCCCTCCCCCGTAGGAGAGGGGCTTTTATTGCAAATTATCGGTTTATAAAAATACAACAACTGTTATCCTCACTCCAAATAAAAAGCTTAACTTCATTACTCACATAGTATAATATATCATCCTGATACCAATTGCCTTGCGCAAGAATATGTTCCCCGTCAAGAATACTAACTTTTGTATAATCATTAATAAGCTCCATTTCAATAAAATAATTAACTTTCATATTTAATCTCCCTTCAATATTGGCTTGGTTTACTAGGTTTTGAATGCGCGCTTTCAATTCCTATAATTAAGTATACCACACTATACACATAGTGTATATATTAACTATGCACATAGTTCGCGAAGTGAGTTTATGCACTATGCACATAGTTTTTTGAAGTGTATTTGTCAAAAGTGCACTAATTCAAAATCGCTGTTTTGTGCAGTTTGCCGGAAAAATCGCCCGCCGCCCAAGGACAGGGCGGCGGGAAAGGACAAAGGACTAGCTTGTTTTGACATAATGCGTTATAATATTGCCAAATATTTAATTTTGAGACAGGAGGACACGAAAATGAAGTATCAGATAGATGAAAACGGGATGCCTGTTTTGACAAACATCAGATATGGACTACAAGACGAAAACGGAAATATAGAATATTATGAATCAACAACTAACAAGGATAGCACAAATTTGGTAACAGACATTTTTGTCGGTTCAATGTTTGGAATACTTATCGGAATATGCATCGCAATAGTTATTTTATACCTTAAGTGGTTATTTATCCGTTCTGCTGTAGAATCAGGTGTTCAAAGAGCCATTGAAAAAACTTTGAAAAATTATGAAGTTGTTGACGATCCGAATATTGAAAACCACCCCTGACCCCCATGAGGGGGCTTGTCAATTCGGAGCAAAGCGGCGCTCCTTTTTCTGCGAAGCGGTTTTTTCTTAGTCCTTGCAACACGCAATCAGCGTGTAGGACTGGAAAGAAAAAAAAGGTGAATGAGAGGCCCCCCATACCCCCCGGAGGGGGGCAAGGGCAAAGGGCGAAGGGCTTAATTTCCAAGCTCCGCACGAGCCATACATACTGACTTTACGGACATATTAAAACAATCAGAAGCCTATAATACAGTAGTCATGCATAAGGCCATACTGAGAGACATCGCGCAGGACGTACAACACAGGGCGAGTAATGGAACGGCCTGTATATTTTTCGCCGTCGTGCTCCATTAACCGGATGATGTCTCCGGGCTGGACGTTCTGGTCGTCTTTTCGCAACTCAAAGTTTTTTATAAAATACAAATTTGCAATAAAATATTCAGGCAATATCTTATATCCTATTATACGCATGTTTAAACCTCCTTAATACATATATATAAAAGCGTTGATACCGCAGGAGCCGCTAGCTACTGTTCCTGTCTCGGTTTAGTGGCTTGTGCCTTTCGGTCTTACCTTGCCGCCGCGGCCATTTCTCAACGCCTTTATATCGTTTGTTTTTGAAATACACTATTCACCGCAACCGCCATTGCTTTTACATTTGTCATTCTCTAAGTCATAATCTAGACATCCTAAACACGGATTCCCAAAAGGGCAAACTAAACATTCGCTATCCTCACAAAAATCACATGGATTCCAATCAAACACCAATATCACCTCCCTTAAACGGCAAACTTAACTGTTCCGCATCCGACTCAATATTGTCATTGTCGAATGGCGTACCGTTAAACCAACAATACATATCTTTCATGTAACTGGCCGTGTCCATCACCACGAATGTGTCTTTATCCATGTAGGTTTTCACGCGATTAACGCGCCGCAGGAAAGCACTCCATGTTTCAGGATAATCGGTCTGTATATCCCGATACTGACTGCGAATATCTACGTTCGTGCAAAAGAACACTTTGGTGTAACAAGCTACCTTATTGGCATAGCGACAAGGAAGCTCTATTGGATATCCGTCTAAATACTGAAGCATATCACCGATACGAATATTTGAACGATATTCTTCAAAAAGGATTACATCCTGCCCCTTATATCCGTCAAAAGGGTGGGAGTAGTCTGTTACAGTATAGACATTTGCATAGCCGTATTTTTCTTTCACTCCGCGAGTCTTGCCCGCTCCGGTAGCTCCCCAAATATAGGTGACATCTACGTCGCGCCAGACGTTTTTATATTGCTCTTCTTGATATGTTTTTCGAGCTTTATCAATTTTTTCAATGTGCAACAGGTACTTGGGATTTTCTTCCAATATCTCATAGTTAGACATGCCATTCTTAATCATGTCATATAACATGTCTATATCAGTTCGCTTGCCGGGGCGTTCATTTGGGAGCTCTCCCCATTCCTCATGTGAATCACGATGGTTTGTGTCTCCTTTAGGGTCTATAAGCCATTTTCCTTCTTTGAAAACATAATCCCTATTTTCTTGTGAAGTGCCATGAGCTACATCAAAATGAGCACCCTCAAACTTATTTTTCATACCATTAAATTTTCGAGGAGTTGAAAAAACAATATAGATATGTGTATGAAAAGTACCGTTTTCTCCTGTTTCATCCGACATGCACCAATAGACCACAGAAGCAAAAGAACCTATTATTAATTTTAAATTATCATGGGTATATCCTTTTTCGGTAGGATTATTAATGGTTAGTAACCATTTGCGAGACTGACTCTGATTTTCCATAATCTCCCTTTCAACCGTCTACATCTACAAAGGTTGTCTTTTTCGTGTAGACGGAAAATAACTTGTATTTATGCGGAGAAAATGCTATAATCTACAATCTACAGAGGTTGGGGGGTAATACTGGCCCCCAACCTCCCCGGCCGAGTCCGGGGGCGCGCCCGCCGCGCTGAAGCTTTCCGGCGGTGCGCGCACTCCCCACGGGACTTTCCTCGGGGCGGGGACAGTGTACGGGTTCGATTCCCGTTATCTGCTCTGTATGTTATGGAAGTCGATTATTATGTCGGCTTCTTTTTGTATAGGAATTTTTTGGGGAGGTCAGCGGACATGTTACGAATTTATGAGAGCGGGCAACAATTTATGGATGAAAATGCAGAAATTTTGCATACATATCCGCTGGAAACAAGTTTTTTTGAGGGCAACGCGAAAGGAATATCAGACAGGTCAAAGGGATTTTTCGCAAAGGTTTCGGATGGGGATTCTTTTTTGATGGCAAGTCGGGCTGCGGATTTTCCTATGGTATTGTTTGGTGAGGAGCATTTGTGCAAAGAGTTGGCCGAAGGACTTTATAAAAATAAGCTGGAGTTTGGCAGAGTGCTGGCAGCGGAGAAGCTGGCGGAGAGTTTTCTGACCTGTTATGAGGAGATTGCAGGCGGAAAGCATCGGCTTCGTCATGCTATGGATATCATGCGGTGCAGTCAGCTGCATGAGAGTGACACGCGGGATGTTTTGGCGGCTACACCGGATGACGCGCCGGAAATTGCAAAGCGAATCGTGGAATTCTATTTGGAATCTCTGCAGGAACAATGGGATGAGGAGGAAGTTCTGAAGGATGTCCAAAGAAATATAGAGCAGTTTGTGTTGATACGCAGAGGGGATATTGTGGCTGTCGCCAGAAAGGCAAGAGAAACCGAAAGACTCTGTGCCATATCCAGTGTCTACACTTGCAGGGAGGTCAGAGGGCAGGGACTGGCACGGCAATTAGTTACCTGGCTTACAAGAGAAATTCTGCGGGACGGAAAGATTGCCTATCTGTATGTGGACAGGCATAATCCGATTTCCAATCATCTCTATCAGAGCATCGGATTTGTATACGATGCCCCGCAGGTAGAGATGCAGTATTCTATAGAATGATGACGCTGGCACAGGCGAAGTCGTCCGCCAGATCGTACACTTTTCCTGTGGTCAGTCCCACGACGGTGGGTCTGAGGATGGAGTGGGGATTGTTCTTTACCACTTTAGCATCCTCACCGTTGCTCAGGGATACGATGGTGTCAACCGGATAGAGGATGACACTCGCCAAAAAGCTTTTCATGGAATCGAGATCCAGATCTTCTGTCATGGACATAATCATTTCCACAGCGGTGCGCTGGGAAAATGCTTTTTTGTAAGGACGTTCTGTGACAAGAGCGTCATATACGTCCACCACAGACATGATTTTGGCGAAAGGGGTAATCTTGTCGCCGGTCACGCCCATGGGATATCCCCTTCCGTTCATTTTTTCATGGTGCTGCAGTACGCCAAAGGCGACGGTCTGCGGGATATCCTGCTTGTCTTTTAAAATCTCATATCCCAGCAGAGGATGTTGTTTCATAATGGCAAATTCTTCGTCGTTCAGTTTGGCGGGCTTATTCAGGATGGAGAGAGGAATCTTGGATTTGCCCATATCGTGGAGCAGGCCGGCGATGCCGATGTTATAGATATCTTCCTGCTTTAAATTTTTCTGCTTAGCTATAATCATGGACATGGTGGCCACGTCCACGCTGTGCTTAAAGGTATATTCGTCACAGGTTTTAAGCGCAGAGATATCCACGGCGATTGCATCGTTTTCGGTGATGGCTTTCATGAGATTTGAGGTGATGCTGCTGGCCGTGTTGGTAAACTCCTGAGACTCAGGATTATTGTACAGATATTGAATACCTTCAGACACTCGTTTTTTAACGCTCTCGGACAGATTTACCTTGGCAGGGTCCGCTTTTCGCATCTGATTGATGGTTTTCTGTATCTGGGGAGGAATCGTCGGCTCGGGCTTTGCCGGCTCGGGGTCTTCCTCGCCCTCAGACACATAGATGCCCGTGACGCCCAGTTTCTTCAGGGCGTCGATGTGATACTCATCCAAAATCGTCCCGCGGGCAATTAAGGTCCGATCCATGCGGTCCTTGATTGCCTGATCTATTCTCATTCCTGGTTTCAGAGAGCTGCTTCTCACAAAATATCTTTTTATCAATGTCGTCACCATTTCCGTCACAGTTTTGTAATAGTATAACGTATTTTCCGTCAGATTCCAATGATTAAAATAAGAAAAAATAAAAATTTACAAATTTTTGAAAATAATCTCTTTGTGGATGCATACTGTAAGTGGCTTTGGATATAATAATTTTCGTAGTTTTATTCAAACGTCAGGATATTTTTAAGATGGGAGGCATGGCTTATGAAGCTTTCGTTTCGATGGTATGGCCCGGAGGATGCGATTCCCCTCCAATATATTGCACAGATTCCGGGAATGGAGACCATTGTCACGGCGGTCTACGATGTGCCTGCGGGAGAGGTGTGGCCCCGGGAGAGCATCGCGGGACTGAAGTCCATGGTGGAGGCGGCCGGGCTTTCCTTTGAGGTCATCGAGAGCATTCCCGTCCATGAGGATATCAAGCTGGGACTGGATTCCAGAGATCGTTATATAGCTAATTATTGCGAGAATATCCGGCGTGTGGCTGAGGCGGGCATTCGATGCATCTGCTATAATTTTATGCCGGTTTTTGACTGGACCAGAACGGAGACGGAGCATGTCCTGCCGGATGGTTCCACTACCCTGGTCTATTATGAGGAGCAGGCGAGCCGCGTCAATCCTTTGGATGGAGACAGCGATCTGACTCTGCCGGGATGGGACGCCAGCTATTCCCGGGAGGAATTGCGCCAGGTGGCGGCGCAGTATCAGAAGATGAGTGAGGAAAAGCTCTGGGAGAATCTGACCTATTTTCTGGAGAGGATTATCCCGGTGGCGGTGGAGTGCGATGTCAACATGGCTATTCATGAGGATGACCCCTGCTGGAGTATTTTCGGGCTGCCCCGCATCATCACCAGCGAGGAGAAGCTGGACCGCTTTTTGAAGATTGTGGATGTGCCGAATAATGGCATCACTCTCTGTACCGGTTCTCTGGGGTGCTCCGCCAAAAATGATGTGGTGAGAATGGCCGGAAAATATGCCGCCATGGGACGTATCCATTTTGCCCATATGAGAAATGTGGCGCTGCTGCCAAACGGCTTTGAGGAGCGGGCGCATTTGTCTTCCTGCGGGAGTCTGGATATGTATGCCATTATGAAGGCGCTGTATGACAATGGTTTTAATGGTTATATCAGACCGGACCACGGGCGCATGATCTGGGGAGAGACCGGGAGACCGGGCTATGGTCTTTATGACCGTGCGCTGGGCGCTGCCTATTTGAACGGACTCTGGGAGGCAATTTCCAAATTTTTTATTTGATGTATTGACTTTTGGAGTCGAGATTACTATACTTTAGTTGTATGAAAAATTATATTCCTCGATAGCTCAATGGTAGAGCACTCGGCTGTTAACCGAGTTGTTGTAGGTTCGAGCCCTACTCGGGGAGCGAAGTGCCAAAGGGATGGCACTTAAAGAAAGCCCGTAAACATCAGTGTTTGCGGGCTTTTTATGAGAGAAGAAACGGCTTATAAAAGCCAAAAAGAAAAAACACCTGTGAAAGCAGGCCAGTAACTATTAACTGAAAACAAGCAGGGATTGCGTTGCATGCTGAGGTTTGGGTGCTATGACAGCAGAGCTGGCAGTAACTGAAACAGGGACAGGGCGTTTTATCGAAAGATGAGCGCTTTTTTCTATTTCTGTAAATACGGCAGTACCCCTCCAGTTCTTTGCTGCTATGGAATTGGTGAGTTCGGATAGGGAGCCGGAAAGACTTGTTACCCCCTGTGGTCATCGGTGTGGCGATTTGGCGAAAACAGCTTCTGTTCCTCACTGACGGGGAGCACCGGGCAGTCGAAAAAGAGGGTTGGACGGAGGAGATAAGCGGGGGTCGAAATGTGTGCAGGTTAAAGGGCGGGTGGCTTTTGCAAGCCTCCTCGCCCGGAAAACGCCGCCCGGTAAGGCCGAGCGGGAAAGAAAGATGCCACCCAGAGATAAGGGGTACTGCAAAATTGGGTGGCATAGAAAAGGAATCTGCAGGAAACACGGTATTCGTGTGGGGGCATGGATGTGATTTTCTCAATATAATTAAAATTTCAGTCATGAATTAACAGACGAAAACGATCAGATGAACGTACATCTCAACATATTATTTCTTGAATTGCAGGACATATATACAGCAACATATATTTTTAGGGCTGTAGACAGCGAATGGGATAAGAGAGTTCGCAAAAAAAGTTCCAGACTATTCGGCAGTTAGGACTATTCTTTATGAGGCTCTCGTATATAGAGTAATCCTTGGGCTTAGCAAGATTTTGGCAAATAACAAAGAGTATTCGTTGAGCAAGGCAGCCAATCAAATTGAACAAATTAATGAGAATGACAGCGAAGTCAAAAGCGCCATAAATGAGATTCGCCCAAAAATTGATAGTAGTCCAATGATTTCTAAAATCCGTGTATTTAGGGATAAGTTCTTTGCACATTTAGATAAAGAGAGCATTTTATCATATTTTAGAATTGATCCTACAGCGGCAATGAAAGAGATTGACTGTGATGAAATAGAGGAATGGTTGTCATTAATAGGTAAATTGTATAAGACATGCTTTGGGGTAGAACTGACACGCAAATCTCAAATGCCTTCAAAGGATGAGATCGCTTTTTCACAGACATATTCCGAGTGCAGGCTTGTATTGTCGCGAACTGCTGGAAGTTGCTGTCAGCTATATTTACGATAAAATAGAAAGCAGAAAACCGAAGAACGTCGCACTGTTGGAATTAATCAGTATTGACATAGATTCACAATATGATACGATTGGTTCGTAGAAAATGTTGACGTTATTTTAATAGTTGAGGCGATAAATTATGCTGATACCACACTTGCATTTTTGTGACAACTGCGGAGAAGCTTACCATACAGTGAATTAGCAGGTAACTTTGTTGATAAATTTGGTGTGCAATGGGGTTTTATGACAGAGTAACAATACCCATAGCAGAAATAGCATCTGAGTAAGGAGTCGTATCCTGCTTGTAAATTATATTACCGGTATAATGACAAAACGGGAAATTGGTGTTATAGTGGTTACAGTTAGAAAACAAAGCGGACCGGTTGAGTCCAGAAAGGAAAAGATCATGGCAACAGTTAATTTCGCCGCAAACGGATTTGCAACAACTTCAGTTGTTTATTATCTGCATAGCGAACATTATGAGGCACTGTTCAGTAAAGAAAAAGAACAGAGTCTGGTTAAGATGCGCTCATG
>JAIDDH010000110.1 GCA_029055435.1 Acetatifactor sp. | reverse complement strand
CGCTGTCCTCGATCACACCCTGCTCGAAGCCCTCCTGTACCATATTGATGATTTCCTGCTCAGTGACATCATTTTCATTTCCGTCGCTGCGCACACCGAACAAAAACAATATTCCCTTCACCGTGGCGCTCACCAATCCCGTGAAGGGCGAAAACACCTTCATCAGCACCCATGCGGGACTGACACAGGCATAGGCCCATTTCTCCGGACTTCTTGCCGCCAGCCGCTTTGGCATCAGCACACCGAAAGTCGAAAATATGTAGAGCAGCGCCAACGCGGAAAGCACCGCCGCAAGCGCACTGAATCCGATGGCAAGGATGCTTCCGGGCACACTTAAGGAGAGCATTTTCTCCTCCGCAAGACCGCGGAACACTCTCTCCAGAATCCTCTCCCAGAGTGTCAGATACACCGAGCCCGCAACCACATGGATCAGGCTCGTTATAAGCTGCAGGGTATTCACATAGCGGTCAGGATCGGCGATAATCTGGAGCAGCCGTCTGCTCTTTACATCCTTCTCCTCGGCACGTCTCTCCAGCTCCTTCTCATTGAGGTTTGAGACAGCAGCATCAAATCCATAGAAAAAAATATCCATCAATAACAATACAAAAAAAATAATACCGGCCATGGGCCCAGCGTCTTCCATAGGTAAAACTTCTCCTTTGTTTTGTGTTTTCGTTTCCGATAATTTCCATAAGATATCAATTGATATCATATACCATCAGCACTGTTTTCGTCAAGAACCGCCGCTTTTTCGGTTCCAGGTCAGCTTATGTATCAAGCTCCAGACTGATCATCAGCGCATGATTTACCTTTTTCATGATCTCGCCGTCCAGATGACACACCTTATCCTTCAGGCGCTTTTTGTCAATGGTGCGCAGCTGTTCCAGAAGCACCACGGAATCCTTATCCATATCATACATATCGGCCCGCAGCTCGATATGCGTCGGCAGCTTCGCCTTGTTCATCTTTGAGGTAATTGCAGCGCAGATTACCGTGGGGCTGTGGCGATTACCCACATCGTTCTGGATGATCAGCACCGGACGGATGCCGCCCTGCTCCGATCCCACCACCGGTCTCAAATCTGCATAATACACATCGCCTCTTCTCATTTTCCCTCCATTCTGCCTTAATGGCCTGCAGATAGTCTTGCCCATTTTCCTGGAGGTATTCCAAAATTTTCATTATTTGTAAAATCCGCCCATATCCTGTGCCGCCACAGCTCTGCCATCCCGATAGAACACCCGGGGCACACGCTTACCCAAATCACAGACCAGTTCATAATTGAACCGACCCGAGAGATTGCCCAACTCTTCCGCTGTAATTCGCTCCTCTCCGTCCGCACCCAGCAGTGTCACGATATCCCCCTCGGCTGCCTCGGGAATGGCGCTCACATCTACCATAAACTGATCCATGCAGACGCGGCCCAATATAGCAGCTCTCTTTCCGCGAATCAACACACTGCCCCGCCCGGAGAGCAATCTGGGGTAGCCATCCCCATAGCCCACAGGTATAGTGGCAATACGCATATCCCGCTCCGCAGTGAAGGTACCGCCATAGCTGACACTCTGCCCCTTTCGGAGCGTCTTCACAAGGACAATGCGGCTGCGCAGTGACAGCGCAGGTTCCAGGCCACAGGGCCCGCCCGGCACCTCATCAGAGGGAAACAGGCCATACAGCGCGATTCCCGCTCTCACCATATCCAGATTGGACTCCGGAAACGTCAGAATGGCCGCACTGTTGGCACAGTGTCTCAGCGGAACCTCAATGCCGGACTCCTGCAGACGACCCAGAAATTGCTGAAACAACGCCAACTGTCTCTCGGCATACATCTGATTCCTCTCATCTGCCCTTGCAAAATGGGTAAAAATCCCCTCGAGCTCCAGACTGCCATCCCGCACATACTCCGCCAGCTCCGTCACAAATGCAAGCCCCTCTTCATCCGGTGCAACTCCTATACGCGACATGCCGGTGTCCACTTTCACATGAACCTTTACAGGTTTTCCCACTCTCTCCGCCGCCTGCGAGAGCGCGGGCAGCATCTCTTTGGAAAATACCGTGGCGCGGATATCTTCTTTTGCCATGCGCTCATACGCGTAGGGAAATACGCTCCCCAATATCAGAACAGGCTTTTTCACACCGCTTTCCCGAAGCAGAAAGGCCTCCTCCGAAGTCGCCACCGCAAAGCCCCACAAAAAATCAAACGGCTCCAGACAATGTGCAATGGGAATGCTGCCATGTCCATAGCCGTCCGCCTTGATCACCGCAGCCATCTTTGTATGTGGATTGATCCGCTCATTCAGATACTGTGCATTGTGCAGTATCGCATCCAAATCCACTTCCGCGCACACCCGCTGATATGTCTTTAGCCGCTCTTCTAAATTCGTCATCCCGTACCTCTTTTTTATTATTCCTTTTTAATATTCTTTTTGCACGATCTCTGCCGCTGCCTCCGCTATATCGCCTGCCATACAGCCATATTCGCCCTTTTTCGCCGCAGCCGCATCTCCTGCAGCCGCATGCAGGCGCACACCCGCGCAGGCCGCCCAAAAGGCCGTTTCGGCATGTTCTCCCTGCACTGCCATCTGCCTGTCTCTGACAGCCATCTGCGCCCAGAGCCCTGCAATGATTCCCGCCAGCACATCTCCGCTCCCCGCCGTAGCCATGCCGCTGTTGCCATGGATATTCATGCATACGGGCTTTCCCGCCTCGCAGACAAAAGTCCTGGCGTCCTTGGCCACAATCACCGCATGCAGACGCTCTGCCAGCGCCGCAGCATGCTGCCAGAGTCCTTCCTTTAACTGCGTTACAGAGAGGGCTGTCAGTCGGGAGAGTTCCCCCACATGGGGCGTGAGAATGACCTCCCGCCTCTGCTCGGCAAGCAATTTCTGTAAATCCTGATCTTCCGCCAACAGATTCAATCCGTCCGCATCGATCACAAGAGGCTGAAAACCTAGCCTCTCAGGCTGAAAACTCGGCTTCACACTCTTCTCCACCGCGGCTTTCAGGCAGTGGCGCGCCCGCTCGGATTTGCCGAGTCCCGGCCCCACCACAATCACATCCGCCCATGCGAAGCTCTCCTCCAGTTCCCGGTCTTCGGCATAGCTTCCGTACAGCGCCTCGGGAACGGCCTCCTGCAAGATTACTCGATTTCGCTCATCCGTCAGCACCTTCACCATCCCGGCGCCGCTTCGATAGGCTGCTCTGGCTCCCAGCACAGCAGCGCCCGCCATCCCATCGCTCCCCGCGATAAACAACACCTTTCCGAAGGTAGCTTTATTTCCCGCACCCTGCCTGGCCGGCAGCAATCCCAGAGCTTCCTCCGGCGCATCCAGGCAAAACATCTTTGGCATTTCATCAAAAAAGGCCCGTTCTGTGATACCGATATCCGCCACCTGTACTGTCCCCGCACACTCGCACCCGGGATAAAGATAGAGCCCCCGCTTGCCAAAGCCGAAAGTAATCGTCGCATCCGCATGCACCGCACACCCCAGAACGCTCCCCGTATCGCTGCAAATGCCGCTGGGCATATCCAGCGCGAGCTTATATCCTTTCAAGGAATTAAACCGTCGGATGGCCTCCGCGTACTCTCCCGTGACCTCCCGCGAGAGCCCTACTCCAAACAGCGCATCTATCAACACAGCATACGCCTCAGAAACAGGTGTGTCACAAAAACGCACCCCATAATATTCTATTATATGCCTCTGCCTTGTCCATTGTTCAGAGGCCTTGCTTTTATCTCCCACACACCAGACTGTCACGGAACATCCCTTTTCCGCAAGCAGCCTCGCCAGTGCCAGTCCGTCGCCGCCATTGTTACCCACGCCGGCCAGCACCAGAACTTCCGGCGTCTGCCGTCCGCCCCCGGACAACGCTCCGTCCAGGACTTCCACCACCATATCTCTCGCAGCCAGAGCAGCCCGTTCCATCAGTACCATGCCCGGAATTCCGATCCGCTCTATCGTGTTGGTATCATAGCGGCGCATCTCCTCCGCTGTTACCAGATATCTCATAAACCTTCCTCCTCAGGATTATACTGCATATCAAAAAGATTCATGATATCCGCTCCGAAGATATCGTTCATATATGCGTAAATATCCTGATTTTTCCGCTCCAGCTCCTGCTTCTTTATCAGTTTTTTCTTGAGCTCAATACGGATTTCGGTGACCCATTCCCCAATCTCCTGTATCCTTTCGGCATTCTCCTGCATGGTGTCATAACAATATTCCATGGTGATGAGCATCAGTTCCTTATTGACGCGTTCAATCTCCTTGGGGATATCCATGGTCTCTTCCTGATAGCTCTCAAGCTTCTCATTGCACTCTTCAATCAGACGCTTATGCTCCTCAATCTTCTTCTCCAGCTTCCGGTTCCCGCCCTGCTCCATCTCATCCACCATGGGCACAATTTCAGCCATCAGCTTCTTTTTCAGCTTCTTGATCTCCTTGGTCTCCGTATTCAGTTTTCCCTGACGTTTCAGAAGCGTATTCAACTGCTCCTCTAAACCCTTTACTGCCGCCTTGCCCGACTCATCCAGCAGACGATACCATTTATTGTCCAAAGTCAGTATCGGTATTTTTCTGCCCGGCAATGCATCCAGAAACACTTCCCGCTTATCTTTTTGCGCCATAGCTGCCTCCTGTATCCCGTCCTCTTTACAAAGACTGCTGCTCCTTGCAGTTGATATTATAGGACAGCTTCATCAGGCTGTCGGAAAGATGCACATTTTCCACCAGAATCCCCTCCGGCACATTCAAATCCACATGAGCAAAATTCCAGATTGCGCGAATGCCGTTGTTGACCAGCACATCCACGATATCCACTGCGCTGGTCTTCGGAATGGTCAGAACCGCGATGTCAATATCGTTTTCCTGCAAAAAGCTCTCAAGCCCGTCCATGGACATCACCTTCACACCTCGCACATCATCGCCCACAAGCTTCGGGTTCTTGTCAAACATCCCCTTGAAGATAAAGCCCCTGCGCTCGAAATTCAGATAATTTCCCAGCGCACGGCCCAGATTTCCCGCTCCGATAATGATAAAATTGTGCTTGCGGTCCAGCCCTAAAATCTTGCTGATCTCTTCATACAGATATTCCACATTATATCCGTAGCCCTGCTGTCCAAATCCTCCAAAATTATTAAAATCCTGACGTATCTGCGAGGCTGTCACCTTCATCAGCTCGCTCAGCTCCTGAGAGGAAATCCGCTCCACTCCCTCGTCCTTCAACTCGCCTAAATATCTCAAATATCTGGGAAGCCGCCCGATGACAGCCTGTGAAATTTCTTTTGCCTCCACTGGAATCTACCTCCAATACTTTGTTCACTCTTCTTCCTATTGTTCCCATCATATCATTTTGTTAAAAGTGTGTCAAGAAACATGGACATGCTGTAATTATGCTCTAAAATGCCAAAGTAAATTCCAGTTCATATACCCATACCAGATTTAAGTCTGTCACTCACTCCTTTATAATGGAC
>JAIDDH010000011.1 GCA_029055435.1 Acetatifactor sp. | reverse complement strand
CAAGTATTCTCGTCCATAAAAAAATAGATATCATAATACATTTATTTATAAAAATCTTTATTATAAAAAACTTAGAAGGGAAGTATTAAGTATGGCAAAAAAGATATTGATTACAGGTATATCGAGAGGCATTGGTCGAGCAATTGCAGAAAAATTTTTAGAGAATGGGGATATGGTTGTTGGAACATATTTTTCTTCAGAGGACAAGGCTAGAGAACTACTTGAGAAATATGGAGAAGAAAAAGTGAAACTTTTGGGACCATATGATTTTACAAATACAGATCAAACAGATGAGTTGTTAACTACATTGCTTAGATATTCATTTGATTCTATAATATGTAATTCGGGAATCTTTTCAGAAAATGATGATTTTTTAAATTTCGATATAAACGAGTTTAATTGCGTTATGAATTGTAATTTTTACGCTGCAATGATTTTATGTGTTGGGTTGCAAAAAAATATAGTGGATGGAGGTAGTATTGTTATTATATCTAGTAATGATGCATATTCTGGTGCATACTCTAGTATGTCATATTCCATTAGCAAAGCAGCATTGATAAGTTTAACTAAGTGTCTTTGTGTAAACTTCGGGAGTAAGCATATAAGAGTAAATTCAGTTGCACCAGGTGCGATTGATACAGATATGAATACTAAAGAACAAATGCTTCTTTCGCCACAATATACACCAATTGAACGAGTTGGACAACCGAGTGAAGTGGCAAATGTGGTATATTTCTTGGCATCTGAAGAGGCAAGTTTTATTAATGGCGAAAATATCACAATTGATGGTGGATTTGGAGATGTTAGTATTCTACTAAAAAGTGAGGCAGATAGAGCAAGGAGCGAAAGCTGAAATGATAAAATCATTTTTATCTGAAAAAGTTGAAATAAGAGACAATAGCAATATCAATAAAAAGGGTATTTTTGCAAAGGAGGAAATAAATAAAGGAGAAATTGTATGTATAAAAGGTGGACATATTTTACGTCGTGAAGAAATATTTTCTTCATCGGTTATTAATTCTTATCATCCTATATCTGATGAATTTTTTTTAGGAGCAATTTCAAGTGATGAGGAAGATAATATAAAAATATATATTAATCATTCATGTAGTCCTAATTGTGGTTTGAGAGGAGAAATCACATTTGTGGCTATGCGAGATATAAACGCAGATGAAGAAATCACATTTGATTATGCTTTTTTAGATAATGAGGACTATCAATTTCAGTGTTCTTGTGGCAGTCTGAATTGTAGAAAAGTGATAACAGGATTTGATTGGAAAATAAAAGAATTGCAAAATGAATATAAAGAATATTTTGCAGAATATCTGAAAGAAAAAATGTAATAAGTATATAGTTGTTTAGGGTTACTTGTGGGCAGGAAAGTTTTAATTCTTGCTCACATTGCATTTCCCCAATAGAATGTACTTTATACGATAAGTTTCTTTTAGTCCATACTTGACAGAAGAATACCTTAACTGGTGGGGGACGCTTTCGTAGCCAGTATTTACTTCCTTAGAGAAATATAATTTTTCGGGGAAAGTTATATTGCCTTTTTGTGCCTATAAATAGAGCTTATCGTGACGGAGATAAAGAGATATTGCATATATTTGCGCAAAAGCATAGCTTTTGGAGGGGCTATCAGTGAGAGGCCCTCATGCAGAAAGTGCACAGACAGAAGTAGAAGAATGGATTAATATAGCAGAATAAACAATAGAAAGGGTTATGTATCCGGTTTCCGTCAGGGCTTACATATCAGTATATTCCTTCCCGTTTCTTGCAGTATATAATGCGTGTGCAGGGCTATTCCGCAGTATGAGGAGAGCAAAAGTGCTGAGGGAGGTATTAATAGTCCAGAGTAAGAATGAGGATTTGCATTGTCGCAGGGCGGTGATCTGTGTTATAATGTGGGAAATTGCTTTGGTCGGAGGAACGGAAGATGCTATCGGAAATCACCCTTGCGCGGCAGGAGGATTTTGAGACGGTCATGAATTTATACCGCGCGGCTGTCGGGGAGGAAGGCTGTACCTGGGACGAGGATTACCCGGACGAGGATGATATACGGGGAGATATCGGGCGAGGGGCTCTTTATTGTGCCCGGAATCAAGGCGGGGAGATTATTGCCGCCTTTGCCATCGACAGTGATGAAGAAGTGGACAGGCTGTCCTGTTGGACGCCTGATCTTGTTCCGGCGGGGGAGATTGCCCGGCTGGTGGTGGGTCGGAGGTGGCAGAATCAGGGAATCGCAAGACAGATGCTGGCCTATGCCATGGAGGAGTTGAAAAGACGCGGCTATAGAGGTATTCATTTTCTGGTGAGTAAGACCAACGAGCGGGCGCTGCGCAGCTACAGCAAATTTGCCTTTGAGAAAGTCGGAGAGACAAGTTTGTATGGACACGACTGGTACTGCTATGAGAAAGCTTTATATGAGAAGGATTTATATGAGAATATGCGCTAATACAGGCAGCGGGGAATGAGATTATGGATATCAGAACTTATTTGGATTTCCTGAAGCTTGCGGAGCGGTTGAAATGCAATACAAGGCATTCCTACACCTCCTCGGGACGGCGGGAGAGTGTGGCGGAGCACAGCTGGAGGCTGGCGCTGATGGCGTATCTGGTGCGGGATGAATTTCCGCAGCTCGACATCGAACGTGTGATACAGATGTGTCTGTTTCACGATATGGGCGAGGCTGTGACAGGGGATATTCCGGCCTTTGAAAAGACAGACGCACACCGGATTGTGGAGGCGGACGCGGTGGAGACATTGCTTGGCGGGCTGCCTGAGCCTTATCGGGAGGAGCTTGGCGGACTGTTTGCCGAGATGGAGGCCCGGGAGACTGCGGAAGCCAGACTTTACAAGGCGTTGGACAAGCTGGAGGCGGTGATTCAGCACAATGAGGCGGATATCTCCACATGGCTTCCTCTTGAGTATGATCTGCAGATGACTTACGGGGAACAGGAATGCGGGTTTGACAGTTATATCAGCAGGCTGCGCGAGGCGGTGCGGGAGGACAGCAGGCGAAAGATCGAAGAGAAGTTACATATGGCAGAGCAGACAACATTGACGGAAAAGGAAAAAATGGGGCGGCAGATGCTCTACGACGCCAACTATGATGATACTTTGATAAAGGAGCGGGAGGCGGCAAAGGCTTTGTGTCATGCCTATAATCAATTAGAGCCTTCTGAAACCGAGAAACAGATGGAGATTATGCGGCGGTTATTGGGCAAGACTAAGGGCAGTTTCTTTATCACGGCTCCTTTCTGGTGCGATTACGGCTACAATATCGAGGTGGGGGAGAATTTTTACGCGAACCATAATCTTGTGATTCTGGATGGCGCGAAGGTGATCTTTGGAGATAATGTCTTTATTGCTCCGAACTGCGGTTTTCACACCGCGGGACATCCCATCGATTATGAGCGGAGAAATCAGGGGCTGGAATATGCCTATCCGATCACGGTGGGGGACAATGTGTGGATTGGTGCGGGGGTGCAGGTGATGCCCGGCGTCACCATAGGCAGCAATGTAGTCATCGGCGGGGGGAGCGTGGTGGTGAAAGACATCCCCGATAATTCCGTGGCGGTGGGCAATCCCTGCAGGGTCATCCGGCCCATCACAGAGGAGGACAAGAAGACCTGTTATGACAGGAATTCTGAATATAAGGAGGGTATTAACTAATGCGGGAAATTACATTGGGTTCAACTGGAATTACCACAGTGCAGAATGCTTTCGGAGCGCTGCCTATACAGCGGGTGGATATGGAGACGGCAGTACAGATTCTGCGCAGAGCCTATGAGGGCGGCATGCGTTTCTTTGACACTGCCAGAGCCTACACCGACAGCGAGGAGAAGTTGGGCGAGGCCTTTGCGGGGATGCGGGACAAAATTATCATCGCTAGTAAGACCATGGCCAAGACCCCCGAGGAATTCTGGCAGCAGTTAGATACGACGCTTCACAATCTGCGCACGGATTATATTGACATTTATCAGTTTCACTGTGTCAATCAGTGCTACGCGCCCGGAGATGGAACGGGCATGTACGAGTGTATGCTGGAGGCCAGGGATAAGGGCCTGATCCGTCATATCGGCGTCACGGCCCATAAAATTCAGGTGGCTTTCGACTGCGTGCAGTCAGGGCTGTATGAGACGCTGCAGTTCCCTTTCAGCTATCTCTCCTCGGAGCGAGAGATCGAGCTGGTGAAGGCATGCAAATCGGCCAATATGGGTTTCATCGCCATGAAGGGTCTGGCGGGCGGCCTGATTCACAATTCCAGGGCTGCCATGGCGTTTATGACGCAGTTTGACAATGTGCTGCCCATCTGGGGGATTCAGCGGATGTCCGAGCTGGAGGAGTGGCTGGAATATATGGAGCAGGCGCCTGTATACAACGAGGAGCTGCAGGAGTATGTCCGTCGGGAGCGGGAAGAGCTCGCGGGCGATTTCTGCAGGGGCTGCGGCTACTGCATGCCCTGTCCGGCGGGCATTATGATTAATCAATGTGCCCGTATGTCCCTCATGCTGCGCAGGGCGCCCTCGGCTGGCTGGCTGTCGGAACAGATGCAGGCGGAGATGGCCAAGATAGAGAATTGCTTGCACTGCGGGAAATGCAAGACCAAATGTCCCTATGAGCTGGACACGCCGGAGCTTCTGGTTAGGAATCTGGAGGATTATAAGCGCGTGCTGGCCGGGGAAGTGACAGTTTAATTGGTTTGTGCCGCGCAGGCGGGCCGGACAGAACGTGTGAGAAGAAGGCGAGGTATAATAGAATGATGGAACCGGACACTATGGGATATGCGAAGCAAAAGGGTGTGTTCAGTGGATTTGTACTGTTGTCGGACAAATCTTGGGATAAGGATAAATTCAAGCGGGATCTGGAGTCGGACTGGGGCTTTCAGCCGGATTATGATGAGGGAGACGGCAGCAGGCATGAAGAACAGAGCCACTGTGACGCATTGATTATTGATCTAGGCAGTCAACGAGTGGCAGTGGGGTACATGGATATACCGGTGCCCGGCGGAGAGGCAGAGCAGAATGCCGCCTATAACTACACCTGGCCGGATGCTGTGGAGGTGACCAAGACTCATCAGGCACAGATACTGGTGACAGTTATGGGGGAGCACGAGGATGCGAAAAAGGACGGAGAGCTGTTCGTGAAGATGACGGCCGCCCTGTGTAAGCAGCCCAATGCCATCGGTGTGTATGCAAACGGCGTGGTGTATCAGCCGGAGTTCTATTTCGCTATGAAAGAATTCATTGAAAAGGGCATGTACCCGCTTATGGGACTGGTGTGGTTCGGCGTTCTCCGTGCAGAGCTTGGTTATCATATCTATACGATAGGGATGAACAGCTTCGGCATGGATGATATGGAGATCCTGGGAACGGCGGAAGATCCTAAGACGGTGAAGGATTTTCTGATGAATATTGCAAGTTATTGCATTGAGGAGGATGTGGTTCTGCACGACGGCGAGACAATCGGCCTGTCCAGCACACAGCGGTGCCGGATATCCAGAAGTCCCGGCGTCTGCGTGGATGGCATGACGCTTAAGATCGAATATAGCAGCCAGGAGTAAATAAGAGCATATAAGCGTAAATAAGTGAATATAAGAGAGGAAGACGGATGGAACATTTAGCAGTGTTAATCGACTCGGAGAATGTGGGAGCAAAGTATGTGGCCAGCATTTTTGACGAGTTGGACAAGAATGGGTATGACGCGCCGTGCCGCAGGATTTATGGCAACTGGGCCAAATCAAATGGCTGGAAGGAGTCGGTGCTTTTGGAGTATTCCATACAGCCTATTCAGCAGTTCTCCTACACGGTGGGCAAAAACAGCACGGATATGGCCATGGTGATTGATGCCATGGATTTGCTGTATCAGGATAAGGTGGACGGCTTCTGCCTGATTACCAGCGACAGCGATTTCACGAGGCTTGCCATGCGGCTTCGTGAGGAACGCAAATATGTGCTGGGAATGGGGGAGAGCAAAGCGCCGCTGGCTCTGACTCACGCCTGTGACAAGTTTATCTTCCTGGACTTGATCAAGGTATCCGGCAAGGAGGACGAGGAACCTGCGGCTTTGACGGGACAGGCCGAGGCCGAGAGTGTGACATCCATCGAGACTTTGGAAAATTCTATATTGACGATTCTGAACGACAAGAGTGAGGAGATGGATTTGGGAGAGCTGGGAGATCGTCTGGGCAAGAAATTCCCGGATTTTGACGTGCGCAACTACGGATATTCCAAACTCAGCGTCTTTTTTAAAGAAGAAATGCCCCATCTGGAGCTGATCAAACGCAATGCGCAGTATGTCGTGCGCAAGGGACATGCTGTGGAGCGGGAGAAGATCGAGCAGGAGATTCTGTCCATGATCAAAAAGAAGGGCGGCAAGGTTGACAATCTCTCTGTGGTCTACGACGAGCTTCTGCAGAAATACAGTGGTTTTGACATCCGGGATTACGGATATGGCCGTATTTCCAGTTTCCTGCGCAGTATGAAGGAACTGGAGGTCGTGGATAATACGGTGCGGTTAAAAAAAGAGAAGAGCACGAAGAAAAAGGTATAGAGCGGTAAAAGAATGGAACAATATAAAAAACAGGCTACACGATGATTGTGCAGTCTGTTTTTATATTGTTGACTGATTTTGAATGAAAAAAGAAAAATACGCATAAATTAAATAGAAGCTGAGAGGATTATTGTGCAATTTCAACCAAAGACAGTCAATAAATTCGTGAATCAGTTTGATTTAATTTGAACGAATTTGAAGTTATAATAACATTATCAAGAGAGCAGGAGGTAAGCATATGATTTACACGGTGACCTTTAATCCCTCGCTGGACTATATCGTGGCGGTGGAGGATTTCAAGCTGGGACTTACCAACCGTGCCTCCTCGGAGCTGATGCTGCCGGGCGGAAAAGGCATCAATGTATCCATCGTTCTGCAGAATCTGGGTATCGACAGCACTGCGCTGGGATTCACAGCCGGATTCGTCGGAGCGGAAATTACGAGACGGCTGCAGGAGATGGGCATTCGCACAGATTTCATTCCTATCAGTGAGGGTAATTCCCGCATCAATGTAAAGCTGAAGTCCATCGACGGGACGGAGATCAATGGGCTGGGGCCACAGATCGGAGAGGATGCGGTGGCGCTTCTGATGGAGAGGCTGGACACTCTGAAGGAGGGGGATATCCTTTTTCTGGCGGGCAGCATTCCGGTCTCCATGCCGGATGATATTTACCGCGTCATTATGAGCCGTCTGGCGGGCAGAGGCATCATGACAGTGGTGGACGCCTCCCGGGATCTGCTGGTGAAGGTGCTGGAATATCATCCCTTCCTGATCAAGCCCAATCATCATGAGTTGGGTGAAATCTTCGGAGTGACATTGCGTGGCCGGGACGAGGTGGTTCCCTACGGGCGGAAGCTCCAGGAGATGGGAGCGCGGAATGTGTTGATTTCCATGGCGGGAGAAGGTGCAGTGCTGGTGGCCGAGGACGGGAGCGTGCGGCAGGAGCCGGCGCCTGAGGGCAGACTGGTAAACGGTGTGGGAGCCGGAGATTCCATGGTGGCGGGATTTGTGGCCGGATGGCTGGAGCGGCGGGACTATACACATGCGTTTCACATGGGCGTTGCAGCCGGCAGCGCCAGTGCCTTTTCCGAGGCGCTCTGCACGAAGGCAGAGGTGGATGCGCTTTATGCAAGGCTTGCGCAATAGAATGACATCGGATGCGGAATAGAAGGAACAAAAGAAACAGAAGGAATAGGGAGGAATAGACGGAATAGATGGAATAAAAAGGAATAAAAGCAGGAAAGGAAGACGGACAATGAGAATCACGGATTTGTTGGACAGACGGAGCATTTCGCTGAACAGCGCGCCTAAGAGCAAAAAGGAAGCTCTGGACGAGATTGTGGATTTGATGAACCGGAGCGGAAAAATCGGCAATCTTGAAGCGTATCGAAAACAGGTTTATGCCAGAGAGGAGGAGGGCACCACGGGCATTGGCGAGGGAATTGCCATTCCTCACGGCAAATGTGACGCGGTAAAGCAGCCCGGTCTGGCAGCTATGGTGGTCAGGGATGGCGTGGAGTTTGAATCTCTGGACGGAGAACCCGCGACGCTGATCTTTCTGATTGCGGCTCCCAACACAAAGGACAATATCCATCTGGATGTGCTCAGCAAATTATCTATGCTTCTGATGGATGAGGAGTTTGCGGAGAATCTGCGCCAGGCGAAGAGCGTGGAGGATTTTCTGAAGATCATCGACAAGGCCGACGCGGAAAAGGGCGGTATCGAGGAGCTTTCGGCAGATTCTGGAGAGAACACGGGGGCGGCATATAGGATTTTGGCGGTGACCAGTTGTCCCACCGGTATTGCGCATACCTATATGGCGGCGGAAGGACTGGAGAAGGCGGCGAAAGCGGCAGACTGCCGTATCAAAATCGAGACCCGCGGCTCAGGAGGCGCCAAAAACGTGCTCACTGAAAAGGAAATCCGGGAGGCGGACTGTATCATAGTGGCAGCAGACGCCAAGGTGCCCATGGAGCGCTTTGACGGCAAGAAGGTCATCGAGGTACAGGTGTCCGACGGCATCAGCAGGGCGGATGAGCTGGTGGCTCAGGCACTGTCCGGCAATGTGCCCGTTTACCACGGCTCGGGCGACGCGAATGGAGCCGGAGGAAGCGTTTCGGCGGGTGCTAACGCAAAAGGCGGCAAGGGAGCCGGCGGTATTGCCCATCAAATCTATACCCAGCTGATGAATGGTGTGTCCCACATGCTGCCCTTCGTGGTGGGTGGCGGTATCCTCATCGCCATCGCTTTCCTGATAGACGGCCTGAGCGTGGACATCAATTCGCTTCCACCGGAACAGCGAGGTGACTTTGGCACAATCACACCGCTTGCGGCCATGTTCAAGAATATCGGCGGTGTCGCCTTTGGATTCATGCTTCCGGTGCTGGCAGGCTTCATCGCCATGGCGATTGGCGACAGACCTGCGCTGGCTCTTGGTTTTGTGGGTGGCATGATTGCAGCCAACGGGAAATCAGGTTTCCTGGGGGCGCTGGTGGCAGGTTTCCTTGCGGGATATGTGATTCTGGGACTGCGCAAGGTCTGCGAGAAGCTGCCGCAGGCGATTGAGAAGATAGCACCGGTGCTCATCTATCCGGTGGTGGGTATTCTGGTGACAGGACTCGCTATGATCTATATTGTGGAACCTG
Source organism: Acetatifactor sp. (assembly GCA_029055435.1). Taxonomy (GTDB): domain Bacteria; phylum Bacillota; class Clostridia; order Lachnospirales; family Lachnospiraceae; genus Acetatifactor. Next base: position 14,929 of record JAIDDH010000011.1, on the reverse strand, counting down.
TGATGGGCGGCATTAACATTGCCCTGAACACCGGTCTGGAAAGCATGAACGGAGTCAGCAAGGTGGTGCTGGGACTGATCCTTGGCGGTATGATGGCCATTGATATGGGCGGGCCCTTCAACAAAGCAGCTTATGTGTTCGGAACGGCGGCGATCACCGCGGGCAATTACGATATCATGGCGGCTGTGATGATCGGCGGAATGACGCCGCCCTGTGCCATTGCACTGGCAACACTGCTCTTTAAGGATAAATTCACGAAGGAGGAGAGGGAGGCCGGTCCCACCAACTTTATCATGGGTCTTGCCTTCATCACAGAGGGCGCGATTCCCTATGCGGCATCCGACCCGGTGAGAGTATTGCCCTCCTGTATCCTGGGCTCCGCGGCGGCGGGCGCTCTCTCCATGGCCTTCGGTTGTACGCTGATGGCTCCTCATGGCGGAATCTTTGTATTCCCGGTGGTGGGCAACGCGCTGATGTATCTGTTGGCGCTGATAGTTGGAACGGCTGTTTCTACGGTGCTGTTGGGTGTATTAAAAAAGAAAATTGCATAAAAGGAGGAGATGATCATGAAAGAATTCAAGTATGTCATCACAGATAACGAGGGGATTCATGCACGTCCGGCGGGAGAGCTGGTGAAGCTGGCAAAGACCTTTGCTTCCGAGGTAAAGGTGGCAAAGGACGGCAAGGAGGCGGACTGTAAGAAAATTTTCACCCTGATGGGTCTGGGTGCCAAGAAGGACCAGGAGGTGTGCTTTACAGTCACGGGTGAAGACGAAGAGGCCGCCTGTGAGGCATTGGAACAATTTATGCGGGAGAACCTGTAATCCCCGCAGGAAGGTGGAGCAGATAGAAGCAGGCAGATGGGAGCGGATAGAATGAAAACTTACAGCGGAAAGAGCGTATACAGCGGTATTGCCATTGGCAGAATCCATGTCTATAAAAAGAATGAGAGTATGGTGCGGAGGGAAAAAATCGACAATCCCGATGCGGAGATGGAGCGTTATGAGCGGGCGAAGGCGGAGGCCATCGCCCAGCTCAAGGGCTTGTATGACAAGGCGCTGAAGGAGGTCGGCGAGGTCAATGCGGCAATCTTTGAGATTCATCAGATGATGCTGGAGGATGACGATTATAATGATTCCGTGGAAAATATTGTGCAGACTCAGCATGTGAATGCCGAGTATGCGGTGGCTTCCACCGGAGATAATTTTGCCAAAATGTTTGCGGAGATGGAAGATGAGTACATGCGGGAGAGAGCGGCGGATGTAAAGGATATCTCAGAGCGGCTGCTGGCTGTTTTGTGCGGGGGCAGCGCGGGCGCCGTACAGTCGCAGGAGCCGGTGATCATCGCGGCGGATGATCTGGCACCCTCGGAGACAGTGCAGCTCGACAAGGATAAGGTGCTCGCCTTTGTGACTGTGCATGGCTCCACCAACTCCCACACGGCGATTTTGGCCAAAACCATGGGGATTCCGGCCCTCATCGGCACAGATGTGGAACTTGGGGAAATTGACGGAAAGCTCGGCATTGTGGACGGCCTGGAGGGGCGGTTTTATGTGGAGCCCGACGAGGAATTGCTTGCGCAGATGCGGGAGAAGCAGCAGGCCGAGCTTGCGCAGAAGGAGATGCTTCAGTCCCTGAAGGGCAAGGAAAACGTGACCCTTGACGGTCGAAAAGTGATGCTGTATGCTAATATTGGAAATGTGAAGGATCTGCCCAAGGCGCTGCAGAATGACGCGGGAGGCATCGGATTGTTCCGCAGCGAATTTCTCTATCTGGAAAGCGATCATTTCCCCACGGAGGAAGAACAGTTTCAGGTGTATAAGACTGTGGCGGAGACCATGGCGGGAAAACGGGCGATCATTCGCACTATGGATATCGGAGCGGACAAAAAATGCGACTATTTTGGTCTGGAGGCGGAGGAGAATCCGGCTCTGGGATATCGCGGAATCCGTATCTGTCTGACGAGGACGGATGTGTTTAAGACACAGCTTCGGGCGCTGTTTCGCGCTAGTGCTTTCGGGAAGCTTGCCATCATGTATCCCATGATCATCAGCGTGGATGAAATCCGGCGCATTCAGGAGATTGTGGCGGAGGTAAAAGCGGAGCTTACGGAGAACGGAACGCCCTTCGGCGAGCCGGAGCAGGGAATCATGATCGAGACTCCCGCTGCGGTGATGATAAGTGGCGAGCTGGCGAAGGAAGTGGACTTTTTCAGCATCGGCACCAACGATCTGACCCAGTATACCCTCGCCATCGACAGGCAGAATCCCAGACTGGACGCCTTTTATGACTCGCACCATCCGGCGGTGCTTAGCATGATCGCCATGGTGGTGGAGAATGCTCATCGGGAAAATACCTGGGTGGGTATCTGCGGCGAGCTGGGGGCGGATACAGAGCTGACAGCGGAGTTTTTGAAGATGGGTGTGGATGAATTGTCTGTTTCGCCGAACTACATTCTGCCGGTTCGCAAGAGAATACGGGAGACGAATCTGGAGGCATAGCATGCTCACGAAGCAGCGATATGATTTGATACTGAAATTACTGGAGGAGCAAAAGAGCGTTACGTTGACAGAGCTCAAGGAGCTTTTGCACACATCAGAATCCACCGTGCGCAGGGATATCGTGGCTCTGGATAAGGCGGGAAAGCTGACGAAGGTTTTCGGCGGTGCAGTGGTATTGGAACAGCCGGTGATAACCTATGAGCCCACAGTGGAGCAGAAGCGGGATGTAAAGGTGGCTGAGAAGCAGCGTATTGCCGCTTATGCGGCCTCTCTGGTAGGGCAGGAGGAGTTTATCTATCTGGACGCCGGGACTACGACGGGCTGTCTGATCGCGCATCTGGAAGGGCGTAGCGTGTCTGTGGTGACAAATGCGGTGGCACACGCCAGACAGCTTGCTGCGCTGGGCGTGCGGGTCTATCTGGTGGGCGGTGAGCTCAAGGGCACCACGGAGGCCGTCATCGGGAGTCAGGCGGTGGAGATGCTGCAAAACTATCATTTTACCAAAGGTTTTTTCGGCACGAACGGTATTACACAGAAGACTGGTTTTACCACGCCCGACGCCAACGAGGCACAGGTGAAGAAAGCGGCGATGAGACAGTGTAGAGAGTGTTTTGTGCTGGCGGATGCCTCCAAGTTTGACCGCGTCAGTTCCGTGACCTTTGCGGGATTTGGCACGGCGAAGATTATCACGGAGGAATTGCGAGATGGATATCAGGAATGTGAAAATATTCTCTGTGTATCCGGCGACGGAATGCCGGCGGGGCAATAAAGTGAAGAATAGAAATACAGAATAAAAGAGCCTGAAGTGTGAATCACTTCAGGCCCTTTGCGTCTTTCAGGGCTATGCCGTTCTCGCCTAACGGAATGGCGTGGTCCAAGCCGACGAATTTGCCGTTTTCCTGCCAGAGCACCTCTTTGACGAAATTGTATTTCTCGCTGTCCCAGGTGGTGAAATCATCCAGCAACAGTCCGCCGGTGTCGCCGGAGTTGGCGTTGAGACACCAGAAGGTATGATTCAGATGATAGGTGGAGATCAGCTGTCTCATATAAGTCATCCAGGTCAGATTCGGTTCCCGCATAAATCCGCCCCATTCGCCGATTAAAAGGGGCGCAGTCTTTTTATCATGGATATAGAGCCAGTTGTCATACCAGCAGTCTTTCATGAGACTGTCGTAGGTGTAGTCCTTTTGGAACCAAGGCTGTGCATAGACCGTGGGACCGTAATCATGGGGAGAGTAAACCAGTTTGTTCTGATATTTTCCAAGGTCGATGGGATAGTCGGCCACTGCCCGCAGATTGCCGCCCCACCAGTTAAAATAATAGTCGTCGGAATTGGAGGAGGAGTAATCCCCTCCTTTTTTGATGGGGTAAATCTCGGTGCCCTCCACCAGAATCAGCACATTGGGATTTTTGGCGAGCACTTTGGATGCGGCGGTCTCCGCCACATATTTCCAGTTGTTGGCGTCCTTGGAATCATTCCAAATTGCGGCGTTTTTGCCCTCGTTCGGTTTGCCGTGAGGCTCGTTTTTTAAATCATAGGCGATGATTGTGTCGTTATCCTTATAGCGCTCGGCCATCCATTCCAGCGCGGCATAATAGTCTTCCACGGAGACCTTGTCCGTGTACCAGAGATTGACATTGTGACCGGAGGCATCAGTCTCGGCGCTGTGGATATCCGGTATGACCTTGATGCCGTTTGTCTCGGCCAGCACCAGAAAATAATCAAAAATCTCCAGAGAGTTCATGGAGTTCAATTCTTCATTGTAGGCATTGTTGTAGTTGGCTCTGGGATATTCCCCGGCGGCCCACTGATTGATGAGCTGCGCGGATATGGGCACGCGGATGAGATTGAAGCCATGGTCGGCAATACCCTTTACAGTGGGAACCAGCTGACTGTTCCAGAGGCCGTCAAAAGTGTTGGTTCCGGTGTTGTAGCCAAACCAGTTGACTCCGGTGAGCCACACCTGTTTGCCGTCCTTATCCACGATTTTATTTCCATCCGTAAAGAGCCAGTCATCGCCCTGGACGGCGTCGTCGGAGCGCTTTAACAGGGTGTCCACATCGGCGGTTTTTGTCTGGTTCTGATTGTTCTGGTCAGTCTGACCGTTTTGTCCGTTGCCTCCTGCATTCCGGTTCACGATGCCCTGTTCCACGGTACATTTGCCGCCGTTTAAGGTGGCGGAGACGATGGACAGATCAGTGCCGGTGCCCATGTTGCAGCCGAGTATGACGCTTGCGCCGGGGGCGATGGTCTTGTTGTATTCCGCGTTGGATATGGTCACATAGTCCTCGTGGACAGACCAGGTGCCGTCCCAGCCCTGGGCGGAGACAAGCTGATCCACTTTGAGCACCAGATTCCAGCCCTCCACGGTGGTGTCGGAGTGATTGGTCAGACTCAGCTCCAGAGAACAGATTTTAGTGTCCCCATCCGTCCAGCCGCTGCCTGCGGAATAAGTGACCGAGAAAGCATCGTCGCCCACGGCCGCCGTGCTGTTATTATTGGATGTGTTGTTTTCATTATTATTTGTCTGCAGTGCAGAGTCAGTATCAGAGCCGTTGTCCCCGCCGGAAGCGGACGGTGCAGGCTGTGTTTCCTGAGAATCAACGTTTGCCCCGGCCTCCAGCGAGGCGCGAAGCAGCCGGTTATTTTCTGAAATCACTGCAATTAAACCGATTAAAAGTCCTGCGATAACCACACAGGCCAATCCGATGAGAATTGTTTTGGCATTCAGTGTAATATGAGGACGGGGATTGTCCGGTGACGTATTGTTTTGTGCTGTGTCCATTTGCTGGTCTCCTTCTGTTGTTTTCCTGAAAACTCTTCTGAAAACAGCATAGCATGAAAACTTATAAAAAGCAATGAATCGCAGATGGGAGAGGTTAAATCCTTAGAATTACTGGAACAAGAGCAGTTGATTTGTTGTTATATAAGAACTATAATGGAACAGTGGAATTTTACTGTATACTCAGGAGGATTGTCATATGAAGGCGAAAAAACCGCATCTTCTTATTCAATATATTTTGACTCTGGCCGTTACGCTGTTTGCACTTGGGGCCATTGTAGTCTATACTTTCGGTTCTTTTTATTCCGTGGCCAGGGAGGATGCGGTAGTCATAGGCAGAAATTCCGTGTCACAGGAGGCGGAGGAGCTGAATAATTTTCTGTTGCAGGGATTGGATGTATTGCAGGTGACAGGACTGGTGGTGGACTCCATGCTGCGTGACAATGCTTCATCCGAGGAGATTGAAGCGTTTCTGCTGCGGGAGTCAGAGGATTATGCCGTCTCCATAGACGAGAACTTTACCGGTATTTACGGCATTTTTGACGGCGTTTATATCGATGGCATCGGCTGGGTGCCGGAAGATGATTATGTGCCGCAGGAACGTCCCTGGTATACTGCTGCATACGCGGGCGGAGGAAAACCGGTGGTGGTATCGCCTTATCTCGATGCGCAGACGGGAAGCATTATGATTTCCGTAAGTCAGCTTTTGTCTGACAAAGAGAGTGTGATTTCACTGGACATTGTCATGGATGAGATGCAGGAGATGGCGGAGAGTATGCAGCTGAACGGCGGGGGATACGGCATGATTGTCGATAAGAATGGTCTGGTGGTCGCTCATTATGACAGGACCCAGAAGGGAAAGAATTATCTGTCGGATGAGGATATGCAGGGTTCCGAGATGCAAGAGATGGTGGAGAAAGTGCTGGCTTCCGGCGGAAATGCCGTCACTATGGAGATAGAGGGAGAGGAATGCATGATATTTTCCCAGGAGGTGCAGCGGGACTGGTATGTGCTCATGGTGGTAAATACGGTGGATTTGTTCGAACGGGTGAAGGTTAATCTATGGCGGAATATTCTGGTCAGTCTGCTTATTTTTGTCGTTGTGGGATATTTCTGTACGACCAGCTACCATAATCGCAGCAAAGCCACGAGATATGCGGAGGAACTGAAGGATTATCAGGCGACTTTGGAGGAGCGGGTGGAGGAGCAGACCCGTGAGATCAGGGAGCAGACACTGGAGAGAATCCGTATGCAGGAGAGTGTCATCGAGGGGATGGCTTCTATCATAGAGAGCCGGGACAATTCCACGGGGGAGCATGTGCGCAGCACCAAGCAGTATGTTTCCATGATAACGTCCTATATGCTGGAAAACGGGATTTATTCTCAGGAGGTGGATGAACGGTTTGCAGAGCATATTCGCAATGCGGCGCCGTTACATGACGTGGGCAAGATTCTCATATCCGATGTCATTTTAAATAAGCCCGGCAAATTCACGCCGGAGGAGTTTGAGATCATGAAGACCCATGCACTTTTGGGAGAAGATATTGTGGAGAAGATTCTGGGTGATAACGCGGAGCCGGAGCTGGTAAAAATGGCGAAGGATGTAGTGTGCCATCACCATGAAAAGTGGAACGGAACCGGTTATCCCAGCGGACTTAAAGGGGAGGAAATTCCCTTGGCGGCGCGTATCATGGCTGTGGCGGATGTATTTGACGCGTTGGTGAACAGGCGCGTATATAAGGAGGCGATGGCGGAGGAGAAGGCGTTTGCCATTCTGCGGGAGGATTCGGGAAGCCATTTTGACCCTGTGATTGTGGATGTATTTTTTTCCATCCGCGGCGAAGTGCAGAATTATCTGGCGGAGAAGCAAAGAGACAAAGAAGCTTGAAATATGTCTCAAATGATGTATAATAAAAACATGAAACTACTGAAGAAACTTTTTTATTTAATTGTTTTTTTAATAATGCTCAGTTGTGCCGGAGTTTTGTTCCTGGCGCTGTCACCGGATTTGACGCAGAAAATTTCCACCATGCTCTACGGGGAGGAAGGGCCTGAGGCGTACATGAGAAAGCAGGCGTCTGCCGGGGAGAGCGGAGAGGTATCCGGGGCGGACAACGCTATTCTTGCGGACGGGTCCGGCATTGCAGCGGGTGTGCTGGCTTCTGAGGGCAATGCGGGCTATGTTGCTCCTTTGCGTGGAGCTCTGAAGCTTCCGGATCAGGTCAGCGGCAAGAACGGCTATGAGCCTGTAAACGGGGACGGCGAGGAGCTGGGCGACGAGCAGGCGGATGCTCTGGGCACACAACTGGGGGTCGGAGCCACAGGGGATGGGCTCAGCTTTGACGCGCAGTTTTATCCCTATTATCACATGCTCAATGATAAGATGCAGCATCTTTATCGTCAGATTTATGCCAATGCGCTGGAGCTGAATAATTCATTTGCGCCGGTGGAGCAGGTGAACACGGATCAGTTGAAGAATGTCTTTGAGGCGGTATGCAATGACCACCCTGAAATCTTTTGGCTGGAGCCCGCATATGCCTGCAAGTATCGTTCGGACAACGTCTGTGTGGAGATGACGCTGCGTTACAATCGGACGGCGCAGAGTCTGGAGCAGTCCAGGGCGGAGTTCACGGCGGAAGCCGAAAAGATACTTATCAGAGCGCGCTCATTTGAGAGCGATAGTGAGAAAGAAGAGTATGTGCATAACGCGCTGATGGAGAAGGCGGATTACGCAGTCTCTGCGGCCATGAACCAGAGTGCCTACAGTGCGTTGGTAAACGGGGATACAGTCTGTGCCGGGTACTCCAAGGCATTCCAGTATCTGATGCGTGAGTTGGGAGTTCCCTGTTATTACTGCACCGGTTATTCCGGGCAGGATCATGCGTGGAATATTGTGAAGGTGGATGGCGAGTACCGCAATGTGGATGTCACATGGGACGACACGAATCCCTCCACCCATGACTATTATAACAAGACGGATGCGGATTTCGTAGGTACACATGTGCGCACGGGTCTGAGTATCTATCTGCCTGCCTGCGGCCAGAGTTACAGCGGCGACGGCAGCGTCTCTGCGTCTGGAAACGGCACTGTGGCAGGTATCACTTTAAATCCTAATCCGCAGCAGCCTCTGACATGGGAGCCTGGGGCCGCGCTGGGCAAGCGGGATAAGGTGACGGTGTCCGGCGGCGATACCTGTGATCTGGGGGCAGCCGGCCTCACGGCAGATATGGTTCAGGATTCGATGAAAGCATATTATGAGGACTGTCTGAAACAGATGGAAGAAAAGGGCAGCGGACAGAAGGCCTTCAACAATATCGTACCCAAGTATGTGTTGACCGAGGTGGAGAAAGCATACGGAACGGGAGCATATCAGAAGGGATATGTGGAGGAAGGACTCAAGAAACTTAAACTGGAGAATTTTGCGATTCAGATTCAGGTGGAAGAATTAGGCGGCAATTATTACCGCCTGTACCATAATATTTATACCTGGTAAAATAAATCCGGTAAATTAATTCCGGCAAAATGAATCATGATAAACAGGATGGGGCAATCACTGGACACCGATATGTCTTTTGATTGCCTCAAAGCTTTCTTTGCTGATATCGTGCTCGATGCGGCAGGCATCCTCGGTGGCTATGGTCTTGTCAACTCCCAGCGATATCAGCCAGGAGGAGAGCAGCTCGTGGCGCTCATAGATCATCTCGGCGATTTCTCGGCCGGATTCCGTCAGATAGATAAAACCTTCCTTGGTCACGGTGATATGGCTGGCCTCGCGCAAATGCTTCATGGCCACGCTGACGCTGGATTTTTTAAAGCCCAGTTCGGCGGCGATATCCACGGAGCGAACCACGGGATTCCGTTTGCTGAGTACCAGTATGGTTTCCAGATAATTTTCTGAGGATTCGTTTGTCTTCATGATTCTTAGCCTTTCTGATTATGAGGTTCATTATAATTGATTAGTATAGCACATTCGCTGAGTGACAGCAAATAAAATTCCGATAAACTTTGGCTAAACCTTGGAATTGGCAATATATCAGAATTTGTGGAGGTGTATTATGAATATTTATGAAACATGCCCCGTGCTGGAAAATGACAAATTTTTATTAAGATTGACCGAAAATGACGATTGCGATGATTTGTTAAAGGTTTATAGCGATAAGAATGCTTTGCCTTTTTTTAATAGTGATAATTGCGACGGAGATAATTTTTATTATGCGACACGAGAAAGAATGGTAGAAGCTCTTCATTTTTGGAATTTATCATATAAAAACAGGTGGTTTGTCAGATTCTCTATTGTTGATAAAGAAGTATCAAGTGTGATTGGAACAGTTGAACTGTGTTTACGAGTTTCAGAAGATGAATTTAATAATATGGGAATTTTACGGGTTGATGTAAGAAGCGACTATGAAAAAGAAGAGATATTGTATGACATCGTAGCGCTTATAACACCTTGTCTTTCCGAAATGCTGGGCTGTAATGGAATAATTACTAAAGCCCCAATATATGCGGTAGAAAGGATTAAGGCAATCCAGAAAGCAGGATTTACTAAGTCGGAACATTTACTGATCGGAAAGACGGGATACGCTTACGACGGATATTGGATAATGAAATAATTTTGCCTAATCAAAATTTTGAAGGAGAACTTATGGAATAATTATGGAATATATAATGGCGAAGGCGGACATGGCAGATGCGATACACAATATTTTACATACAACCATAAGAACGATATATCCAAAATATTACCCTCAAGAGGTAGTAGATTTCTTTTGTCAGCATCATAGCAGGGAACATGTTTTAGAGGGGATAGCCTCTGGAAATATGGGAGTATTGGTAGATGGAGATGTTATTGTCGGAACAGGATGTTATGACAGTAATCATATTACAGGGGTATATGTGCTGCCCGATTATCAGAAACACGGTTGTGGTTCAAAGATTATGGATTGTCTGGAAGCGGAAATTTCAAAAAAATTTGATACAGTGTTCTTAGATGCTTCGCTTTCGGCAGTCCGTTTATATGAACATAGGGGATATAAAACGGTAGGGCATGGAATTTATGAATTAGAAAATGATGTTAAGTTAGTTTATGAAATTATGGAGAAGAAACTGGAAGTTAATTAAATTTCAGCCTGTCTAACCAATTTATGCAGCTTTTATGATATTCCAAATGTTGTTGACAAACAGCGGAAATTATTATACAATAACTGTACTATATAAAGCAGTACAGGTAATACAAGCAGTACAGAGCTAATACAAAATTAATATCAAATTAATACCAATACATGAGACGAGGAGGTGATTATTTGATCGAACTGGATTATCGCAGCAAAAAACCACTCTATGAGCAGATTATTGAACAGATCAAACTGCTGGTCATCAAAGGGCATCTAAGTCCCGGAGATTCGATTCCTTCCGTCCGGAAGATGGCACAGACTCTGGACATCACACCGTCCACCGTGGCGAAGGCGTATCAGGAGCTGGAACGTCAGAAAGTGATTGAGACTATCCGGGCAAAAGGAACTTTTATAGCGACCATGCCGAGCATGGAGCCCAATACGGAGGAACTGGAGAAGATTCGAAGGAGAATTCAGAGCGAAATAATCGAACTGAAACGTACGGGTTATACCGAGGCGGATGTGGTAAATCTGGTAAAGGAAATCTATTCTTCCATCTAATATTGCGGAGAAACATTTGGTACGGCAGAAAGATTTCAGAAAGGAAAGATAAGCAAATGTTAGAGATAAAAAACTTACAAAAAGGCTACAATAATCGACCGGCTATCCATGGAATTGACATATGCATTCAGCGGGGCGAAATCCATGGCCTGATCGGTTCCAACGGAGCCGGCAAGACTACTTTGCTTAAATGCGCTACAGGAATCTATAAACCTGAGCAGGGAACGATACAGTATGATGGAAAGGATATCTATGATAATCCGGAAGTGAAAGCAAAAGTGGCGTATGTGTCAGAACAGCTTGATTTCATTAACATCTATTCTGTGGCGGGAATGGCAATATACTATCAGAACTTTTACGATACGTTTTCCATGGAGAAGTTTGAGGAGCTGGTGAAATGTTTTGGCATCAATCCCAAAAAGAACATAGGCACTTTGTCCAAGGGACAAAGGTCAAAATTGAATTTTATCTTAGCGATTGCGCAGCAACCGGAATATCTGATCATGGACGAACCGGAGAGCGGTATGGACGCGGAGGGCAAGGCAATATTCCGCGATATTCTTATTGAAGAAGTGGAGAGAGAGCAGATTGGAGTGCTTTTCTCCGGTCATGATCTGGCAGATGTGGAGCGCATGTGCGACAGGGTGACCATGATGGAGGCAGGACAGATTTTTGCACAAAAATCTGTGGATGAGTTCATGAAAAGCGTGCAGAAATGGAGGGGTATTCTGCCGCAGAAGACAACAGATGACAAACTGTTCGCCATGACCGTCCATGCATCATCCCGGATTGGTGACTTATCAGAGTTTTACACTGTGGGGGAGCGGGAAGAGAGCGAACGCATATTGAAGAAATTGGGCATCGAAGATTATTCCGGGCAGCAGATTACACTGGAGGAGATTTACACGCTTTTAAAGAAAATCGGGAGGGCTGAAAAATGAGTGATTTAAAAAAATTATTCAAAAGAGACCGGTTTTACTGGGGAATCATGGCGGTGATCATGACATTGGTGGTAATTTATATGTTGACGAATGCAGCCGGATTGTATCATAGATTATTTCACCTGGAGACTTACTTAGAATGGTCGCAATACCTGCATGAACTTTGGGATATCCGTCCGGAGCTGCGCAATCCGGATGGTGTCTGTTCGGATACGATTTCGGATTTGTTCCTGGAACAGATGATGTCGGTGACCGTGATAGTGGCACTGATTGCGCAGGCGGTCAGGCTGCTGGTACAGGAGACCCAAAACCGCACGGAAGTGCTGCGCATATTTCCTGTAAAGTCACGCAATTTACTGACCTGTCATTACCTGAGCGGATTGCTTACGGTAGGAATTCCTCTGCTGATACAAGTAGCGGTCGTTCGACTGGATATACTGTATGTAGAAAAAAACACGGACTTTATTTTTTCTAATAAAGAACAGCTATGGGTTTTTGCCGGGACAGCAATGATTATATTTATGCTGCATTATTCTCTGCTGATTGTTTGCAAAAAGGTGACAAATCATGTTCCTGGAACCATCGTTACTTTTGTTGTAGTTGAATTGGCAAGGTTGTTTTTAGTCCGTTATTTTTCGGTCATGGATTGGAATAACCTGGCAGAAGCCAGCATCCAAAACTGGGTATTGGGGGCAGCCACAGCAGTCGTTTTGATTATTCTGTCCTACATCGCGGATTATAAAAAGGACTGTGCGAGAAATGGATTTTATGCTTTTCCTATCGTGCATTGGGTGATGATGGGGATAGTATTCGGAGAAATATATTATATATTTTATAGCGCATATGGAGCTATACCCAAAGTGTTGTCATTTTTTGTGGCGATTGCAGCCTCCATGCTGATTACCACTGGCGTACATTTTATCATGAAACCGAAAAGGATATAAAATGAAAAGAATTGTTGCGCTTGCATTAGTTCTGTGCCTGTCTTTGAGCGGCTGTGGACAGGCGGCCAAGACCAAATCAAACAAAGCTATGGATACACAGTATGTGTATCGCTCGGAGGTTTGTTCCGTGGAGGGGATGGACGGCGGCATTGCATTGGAATTAGCAAGGGAGGATACATGGCTCTATGCGGCCATGGCCATGGCGGAACAGTCGGGCGGAGTGAAAAAGTGGCTCGACTGCTATAATGCGGAAACCGGAGAGACGAAGCAGATTGAACCGGACGGGGCGGAAGATACCATGCTGCTGCAGATTGCTGCAGAGGAAAACGGAGAGTTCTGGGGCGTTCTCTGTCGGATGGAGGAAGGCGTAATTGCAGAATTTTCCGTGAATCGATATAGTGAAAGCGGTGAAATACTTGTATCAAACGATCTGTCAGAGCTTCTGAGGCGGGAGACAGGGCGGGGCATTTACGGGCACTGTCTGCTGATTGACAAAAACGGCAATCTATATCTGGGGTATGGCGATGTTGATAATACCACGAATTCCATATTGATGTCTGTCTCCCCGGAGGGGCGGATTCTCTTTCGCACGGGCGTGGCCGGAATCGTACAGAGAATGATTCTGGCCGACGGCGGGAAAATGTATGCAGCGGTAAATCGCAGGGATGATACCATGGAGATCCTGACGGTGGACGCCGTGTCGGGCGAGGCGGAGACGCTGATCAAGGATCTGCCGCAAAATATGTCCAAGACAATCCTTGCCGTTTCAGGAAACGGGGAGCGGCTGTATTATAATGTCGCCGGAGATTTGTATGAGTATGATGTGGCAGAGGGGGAGAGCGGCAGGCTGTTTGCGCTGTCGGACGTGCGTCTCTCTGAGAAAGAGCTGGTGGGCATGGTGCAGACCGATGCGGATCATTTTTATTTCCTGTCCAACACTTCCGGTGAGACCGGTGCAGGCAAGGGGGAATGGAGCTGTGTCCGCAGGGTGCGCACGGATCAGGCGGAGGCGGTACAGGACAGAGAAGTGCTGACGCTGGCGATGTTTGCGGAGGATTCCGATGTGAATCAAGCCGTGGCGTGGTTTAACAAGCGCTCCGATACCCATAAAATAGAGATCTGCATGTATGGCGGTCTGAGCGGGACGGACGGAGCGGACCGGCTGCAGGCCGATATCGCGTCGGGGAAAATACCGGATATAATCGATCTGGCAGGGGTTGACGGAATGGCGTACATCCGACAAGGCATTGTGACGGATCTGTCGCCTTTTCTGGAGCAGGATTCGGAGATTTCCGAGGAGGATTTTGTGGAAAACGCCGTCAGTGCTTATCGGGACGGGGAGGGGCTGTATGCGCTCCCCGCTATTTTCTGGATTGAGTCTCTGGTGGGCAAGACTTCCTGTCTGGGCGAAAGAGCTGGATGGACGCTGGAAGAGTTCCGGGAATATACGGACGCACTGTCCGATCCCGGGGCGGTGACGGCGGGAGTTACCAGGGAGGAAATGTTTAACAGAATCATGACGCAATACGCGGAGCGTTATATCGACTGGGAGAGTGGAACCTGTTCTTTTGACAGTGAAGAGTTTCTGGGGCTTCTCGACTTTGTGAATCAGTTCCCGGACCATGTGGCAGGCAGTGAGGAGCAGATTGTGGACGGGATCTGTTCGGAGGAGCTTCTGCTTTATCCGACGACGATGAACTGTGCGGCCATGTTCCAGCTCAACCGGGCGATTTTTGGCGAGGAGATTACCTATATTGGATTCCCGTCAGAGAGCGGCAGCGGCACCAAGATGATGATCTTCGGAAACGCTTTCGGCATCTCCCAAAACTGCAAAGACAAGGAAGTGGCGTGGGAGTTTTTGAAAACCATGTACACAAGTGACACTAATGTCATAAGCCGTTTCCCGGTATACAAGCCGTCCCTTGAGAAGGCCTTTGAGTTTGCTTCCACAGGTGTGTATCACACGGACGAAAGCGGAATCCGCACGGAGGAGCCGAAGTTTGAGATTCCTTATGGGAGTCTGACCTTTGAAATCTATGCGGCAACTGATGAGGAAATCCGGCAGCTTCGGAGTCTGATAGAAGA